>NZ_JASGFD010000003.1:0-175005 GCF_047605705.1 Silvibacterium sp.
ATGGCGACGACGCGGTCGGTCGCGACGAGCCCGAGCATCATCCTCAGCGACGGGACCGACACGCTGCGCTTCCTCGATCCCCAGACTTTCGCCGTGCGCCGCCGCGTTCATGTCGCCGATCACGGCGTTCCTGTGAAGGAGATCAACGAGCTTGAGTACATCCACGGCCAGATCTACGCCAACATCTGGTTCGAAAAGCGCATCGCCCGCATCTCTCCAGCCACCGGTAAGGTCCTCGGCTGGATCGACCTCAGCGGCCTGGTGACCGATGCCGGCGTCACCGACGATAATGCCGTACTCAACGGCATCGCCTACGACGCCAGGCACGATCGCCTCTTCGTGACCGGCAAACTCTGGCCTAAACTCTACGAAATCAAGATTGTGAAGAAGCCGTAGGCTCAGATAGCAGCACAAAACGCCTGTCGTTCCGGCCGGAACGAGCTAAAGGCAAGCGAAGAGGATATTGGTGCCCCGTCCAAGCTCTGCTAGGGCGAGAGGGCACAACTCCCGATCGTCCTCACAAACGGATCAACCAGCGGGAGCGCGGGCAGAAGCCAGAAGGCCCGCAGTGGCCGGTCCCCGCGCAGCACCTCGTATAATCAGAATGGATATCTTTGTGCTGTCTGCGGCATTCCTGCACGAGGAATGCCCGGCGCATGGAATACGGGGCTTACGTTTGACCGATCAGATCGTCATCCGCGGCGCGCGGACTCACAACCTGAAAAATATCGACGTCGATATCCCGCACGGCAAGCTGACTGTCGTCAGCGGTGTTTCCGGCTCGGGCAAATCGTCGCTCGCTTTCGATACGGTCTACGCCGAAGGCCAGCGCCGCTATGTCGAATCGCTTTCGGCCTACGCCCGCCAGTTCCTCGAGCGTATCGAAAAGCCCGACGTAGACCTCATCGATGGCCTCGCGCCTGCTATCGCCATCAAGCAGAAGAACTCCACGCGCAACCCGCGCTCCACCGTCGCGACAGCCACCGAGATCTACGACTACATGCGTCTGCTCTGGGCGCGCTGCGGCACCGTTCATTGCATCGTCTGCAATGGCATTGTCCGACGCGATTCGGTGGACGAAATCGCCGCCGCTGTTCTCGCTCTTGATGAAGGCACACGCCTGCACGCTCTCTTCCCCATCAAGCCCACGCCGCGCCCTGAGCCTGCGGCGGAAACCGCGGCCGAGATCACGCCGAAACCGACGCGCGCAAAGAAGACCGCCCGCAAGACCACGAAGAAGGCTGCGGAAGAGTCGCCCCTAACGGAGGAACTGAAGGAGCGCCTGGGAGATCTGCGTAAGCGCGGCTTCAACCGCCTCTATCAGAACGGCAACATCTACGAGTTCTCGACGCCCGAATCGCTGCTTGAGATCAATTTCGCGCTGCCCGTCTTTATCCTCGTTGACCGCATCGTGGTCTCGCCCGAAAACCGCGCCCGCATCGTCGACGCTGCGGAAATCGGCTACCGCGAAACCGGTGAAGTGCTCTTCGAGATCGTTCCCCGCGCGCCTGAGGCCGACGGCCATCAGGAGCCCGAGCGCGAACGCCTGCGCTTCTCCGCCGCCTTTGAGTGCAAGAACTGCCACCGTCTCTATCGTGAGCCGGAGCCGCGCCTCTTCTCGTTCAATAACCCTTTCGGCGCCTGCCCGCGCTGCCAGGGCTTCGGCAACACCATCGACTTCGACCTCGATCTCATCATCCCGGACAAGTCGAAGACCCTCGACGACGGCGCGATCGATCCATGGAATCGTCCGAAGTACCGTACCTACTTCACCGAACTCAAGCGCGCCGCCAAGCAGCACGGCATCCCCATGGATGTGCCATGGTGGGATCTCACGCTCGACCAGCAGACTTTCGTTCTCGATGGGCACGGCAGCTTCCTCGGCGTGCATGGGTTCTTCAACTTTCTCGAGACCAAGAAGTACAAGCTGCATGTCCGCGTGATGCTCTCGAAGTATCGCGGCTATGCGACATGCCCGGAGTGCAAGGGCCAGCGCCTTCGCGCAGAAGCCCGCGCTGTGCGCATCGCAGGCAAGAACATCTGCGACGCCGCCGCGCTCACCATTCGCAATGCGAACGATTTCTTCCAGGCCATCGAGCTCTCGCCCATGCAGCAGGAGATCGCCGGAAGCATTCTTATCGAGGTACAACAGCGCCTGCACTTCCTCGACGAAGTCGGTCTCGACTACCTCACGCTCGACCGCCTGGCTTCGACACTTTCCGGCGGCGAGTCGCAGCGCATTCAACTCGCGACCTCGCTTGGTTCGCGTCTCGTCGGTGCGCTCTACGTGCTCGATGAGCCTTCCATCGGCCTGCACACGCGCGACACTGCCAAGCTCATCCGCATTCTCGAGAGCCTGCGCGATCTCGGCAATACCATCCTCGTTGTCGAGCACGATCCCGATGTCATCCGCGCCGCCGATCACCTGCTCGATCTCGGCCCCGGCGCGGGCGAATTCGGCGGCAAGCTGCTGGCCAGCGGTACCGTCGCGGAGGTCGAGCGCAATCCCGACTCCATCACCGGACGTTATCTTGCGAACCACTTCACCATTCCTGTGCCCACCCAACGCCGCGAGCCCGGCGGCCCGAAGGACTGGATCAATCTGCGCGGAGCCCGTGCGAACAACCTCAAGGGCCTGAACATCGATATTCCCATGGGCATGCTGGTCGCCATCACCGGCGTCTCCGGCTCGGGTAAATCCACGCTGGTGCATGAAGTCCTCTACCGCGTGATCGCGCATCAACTCGGCAAGACCGAGGGCGGCGACCCGTCGAATCTCTACAAGGAGATCAAGAACGCCGATCGCCTGAACGACATCGTCCTTGTCGATCAGAACCCCATCGGCCGCACGCCACGCTCGAACCCTGTCACCTACATCAAGGCCTTTGACGCTATTCGCGAGCTCTTTGCTTCGCAGCCAGAGGCTCAGCGACGCGGCTATGGTGCGGGACACTTCTCCTTCAACGTGCCCGGCGGACGCTGTGATGTCTGCGAAGGCGACGGCACTGTCACCGTCGAGATGCAGTTCCTCGCGGACGTGGAGCTGCCCTGCGAAGAGTGCGGTGGCACGCGCTACAAGGCAAGCACCCTCGAAATCAAGTACAAGAGCAAGAACATCCACGAAGTCCTCGGCATGACGGTCAAAGAAGCCCTGCGTTTCTTCACCGGCACACCCAAAATCGTCGATAAGCTCGCTGTTCTTGAAGAGACCGGCCTCGGCTATGTGCGCCTCGGCCAGTCCGCCACCACGCTCTCCGGCGGCGAGGCGCAGCGCGTCAAACTGGCCGCGCACCTGGCCACCGTACGCAGCGATCCGAAGAAGCAGAGCCGCGTGCTCTACATCCTCGATGAGCCCACCACTGGCCTGCACTTCGACGACGTCAGCAAGCTTCTGACTGCCTTCCGCAAGCTCATCGACGGCGGCGGCTCACTGGTCGTCATCGAGCACAATCTCGATGTGATCAAATCCGCCGACTGGGTGCTCGATCTCGGCCCCGAAGGCGGCTCTGCCGGTGGACAACTCGTTGCCGCAGGTACGCCCGAGGAGATCGCTGCCAACGAGTTTTCGCACACCGGCTACTGGCTTGCAAAAGTCCTCGCCGCTCGCCGCGAGCCTGTTAACGAATCTGTTTCTTAGCCGTCCGATGTAGGTGAACTTCTTGCAGCCTGTTCGTATCAAGCTTTTGTCGTTGCTCGTGCTTTCTCCCCTGGCTCTCAGTGCGCCCTTCGTCCACGCGCAGGCCAGCCAGCTGCCTCCCGGCACATCCGATCCGGATCAGACTTCGGCAGCCCAGCAGTCTGCCGCGCCGCAATCTACGGACGGTCCGCTGGCGAACATCGAAAGCGAGATTGAGCAGAAGCACTTCGACCAGGCCCGCACCCAGCTTGACCAGTACCTCGCCACGCATCCGGACGATGCTCGTGCCCTCTTCGATCGCGGCTACTGTGATGATGCTGAAGACAAGGGTGACCAGGCCCTCGCCTGGTATCGCAAGGCCGTTGCCGCTGATCCGAAGCAGTTTGAAGCACAGATGGCGCTTGGACTGGCCCTCGCCGATCAGAATTCTACGGACGAGGCCGTCAAGGCCCTGCAGGCCGCCGTCGCGCTTGAGCCCAACCCGCCGAATCCTGCAGCCAAAGCACAGGCATATCGCACCCTGGCCCGCCTGCTGGCAAAGTCCGATCCTGACGATGCCCGCGATGCCCTGCTCGCTGCCCTCAAGCTGACCCAGGAAACGCCCGAGGATACGCTCCTCACCGCCTCCATTGCCGAGGCCGAAGACGATCCCACGGTCGCTGAGCAGGCCTATCGCCAGGTTCTCAAGGCACAGCCCGAGGATGGCACAGCCATCGCTGGCCTGGCCCATCTGCTCATCTCCGAGAAGAAATTCGACGAGGCCACCCCGCTGGTCCACTCCGCTCTGCTCCGCGACCCCGACGATCCGGCCCTGAACGCCCAGTATGCGGCCCTCCTCGCCGCGCAGGGAAAGGGAGACGAGGCTACCGCAACGCTCGAGAAGCTGCATACCCTCAAGCCACAGGATCGCCAGGTTTCGCAGATGCTCGCGGATGCGTACGTCAGCGCTGGCGCTCTCGATAAGGCCGACGCCCTCTATGCGGCACTGCTCTCCGCCTCTCCCAACGATCCCGACCTGCTCTCCGCTCGCGGCCAGCTGCTCATCGGGGAGCAAAAGTACGCCGAAGCCCTGCCGCTATTTCAGCAGGCAGTAAAGCTCGCGCCTCAGGACGCCGATGCATGGAGTGGGGTAGCCTTTGCCGCATCCAAAACCGGCAATCCCACCCTGGAACTGGACGCCCTTGCAGCCCGGTCAAAATTGGCGCCCGAAACCCCCGCTACTTACTTCCTGTGGGCCACCGCGCATGATCATCTTCACCACACGAAGCAGGCAGTGGAGTATTATCGTCTGTTCCTGAGCGCGTCTCAGGGCAAACTGCCGGACGAGGAGTGGCAGGCAAAGCAGAGGCTGGCGCTTCTCTCCAAGTAGAAATCCCACGTGGTCCTCGACGTTCCGTAGCACCCAGGAGGTGCATCATGCGGTTCGTAAGACTAGCAATCCTCACCGTCGCCGTCTCCCCCGCGGCTGTGATCTCACCCACCGCCCAGGCGGCCACCGAAAAATTCCTCGACAGCCAGCAGATCACCGCACTTGAAACTCGCGCCGCGCAGGCTGCTCCCAAAGAACAGTGCTTCCTCTACGCCGAGCTTGTGCACTCTATGGCACAGATTGCCGGTCAGCAGCTCAATGCCGGGAATGAGCATGATGCCGCCGAGTCGATACGCACCATGCAGCGCTACGCGGACAAGATCCACATGAACGTGGCGGACGACACGCGCAAGCTGAAGAACGCCGAAATTCTCATGCGACAGACCGCCTTCCGCCTTAAGTCGATCATGCTCGACGCCTCGCTCGACGACCGGCCCTCGCTCGAAACCACGCTCAGGCAGCTCGATCAGGTGGAGTCCGAAATCATGATCCAGGTCTTCCGGCACTAGAGCGATCGCACGGGATATCAAAAAGTTGCCGGAAAGCATCTATTCTGTTGCAGTGAAAGAGACCCCGGTGCCAGTCCGTCGACCATCCAGCCGCTCTCGTACCCGGCTGGCGTTGCTTTGCTCTCTGCTGCTGTGTGCAGGCCTTTTTTTGCCCGCGCCGCTCCGCGCTCAACAAGACAAAGACCCGATGAGCGATCAGGAAGTCGATCAGGTCCGCGAGCTCCGGGATCAGCCCGTCCAGCGCATCAAGCTATACCAGAAGTTCATCGAGCAGCGGATCAAGGAAATCAAGGAGATCGGGGCACACCCGAAGAACGACGATCGCAAGGCGGAACTTCGCGCCAAGCTTGAAGAGTTCACGCGCCTCGCCGAAGAATTGCAGGACAACCTCGAGACCTTCGATACGGCACACGCCGATATCCGCAAGGCGCTGAAGGATCTCGTACCTGCCACCTCGAAATGGCGCGAAACCCTTCAGGCGCCGGAGCCGAATCCGGTTTACGATTTCGCCCAGGAGACCGCACTCGATGCGGCCCAGAGCACCATCGATCAAGCGCGCGAGCTCCAGAAGAGCCAGCAGAAATACTTTGCCGAGCACAAGGACGAAGCGAATAAGAACGGTACCGGCCCAGGCTAGAGCACCAGCTAGAGACTCGCGCATTCACGATTTTGCAGCGCGCTTCTTGGTATCCTTGAACCAGTGAATCCTGAGCTCGTCCGCTGGTTTGAAGAGGAGTATCGTGTGCTGCGCCCACGCGCACCGATGCCCGCCATCGAAGTCCGCTTCTACCGCTTCACCAGCCTCAACACCACAATTCGTCTGCGGGAAGGCGTGCTCAAGGTTCGCCTTTCCGACATCCTCGAAGGCGCGCCCGAGTCGGTGCTCCGCGCCATCGCGCACATCCTCATCGCCAAGCTCTATCGTAAGCAGATTGAGCCCTCGCACGCGACGCGCTACCGCCGTTACACCGCGAGCGATGCCGTCGTGCGCCACACGGAGCGCATCCGCCAGTCACGCGGACGCAAGCGCATCTCGACAGCCAAGGGCGATCATTACGATCTCGAAGAAGTCTTCGAGTCCATCAACGTGCGCTTCTTTCATGGATTGCTCGGACGCCCCATGCTCACCTGGAGCGAACATCGCGCGCGCCGCCTGCTCGGCCACTACGACGCCGCACACAACACCATCATGATCAGCAAGGTATTCGATCGCCGAAATACGCCACGGTACGCGATCGAATACCTCATGTATCACGAGATGCTGCACCTCAAGCATCCGGTGAAGACCCGCAACGGCCGCCGCTGCGTACACTCGCGCGAGTTTCAGGCCGACGAGAATCTCTTTCCTGAGCTGGATCAGGCCAAGGCCTTTCTCCGCACGTTATAGACACTCTTCCCTGTTAGACTCACCTTCGGGCCGGGTTCCATCCGGCCTCGATTTTTCTCAAGGAGTCACCGTGTCCGAAAACCAGCCCCAGAATGAAGTCAAGATCACCGTCCGCCCCAACGGCCCTTTCCGCATTGAAGGCGCCGTCAAGCTGGTCGATGCTCAGGGAGGCCAGTGGGATCTGACCGGCAAGCCGGCGTTCTCGCTTTGTCGCTGCGGCGCCTCCGCCAACAAGCCCTTCTGCGACGGCGCGCACAACAAGATCGCCTTCCAGGCCAACGACACCGCACCGCCGCCGGTCGTTCCGCCCGCAGCCACCGAAAACAGCTAGTTCCTATCCAACACCAGACCGCCGGCAGCGCGATTCTCCATCTGCCGGCGGTTCTTATTGCAGCGATCACTGTTTTCGATCGCGAGTGCATGCTTCCTGGACTCGCCATCGGCCCGCAAGTGGCAGACAATAGAGGCATGAGCACCGCAAGCCCGTTCACCGATGTACCCGGAGCCCTGGCAGAATTCCGCGCCGGCCGCATGATCGTTGTCGTCGACGATGAGGATCGCGAAAACGAAGGCGATCTTACTCTTCCCGCTGAGTTTGTAACTCCGGAAGCCATCAACTTCATGGCGAAGTACGGCCGCGGCCTCATCTGCCTCACGCTGACCGAAGAGCGCGCCGACTATCTGCGCCTCGATCCGATGACCCAGCAGAACTCCTCGCGCTTCGGCACCGCGTTCACTGAGACCATCGAAGCCCGCGAAGGCGTCACCACCGGCATCTCCGCCGCGGATCGCGCCCACACCATCAAGGTCGCCATCGATCCCAGATCCACCGCGCACGACCTCGCCCGTCCCGGACACGTCTTTCCACTTCGTGCCCGCCGCGGCGGCGTGCTTGTCCGCGCAGGGCAAACCGAAGCTTCCGTCGATCTCTCCCGCATGGCCGGCCTCGTCCCTGCCGGCATCATCTGCGAAATCATGAATGACGACGGCAGCATGGCTCGCGTGCCTGACCTCATCAAGTTCTGCGAAGAGCACGACATGAAGATGCTCACCGTCGCCGAACTCATCCGCTACCGGCTGCAGAACGAGCGTTATATCTTCCGCGTGGCCGAAAGCACGCTCGCCACGCCTCACGGCGAGTTCCGCGTCATTGCCTACGAAAGCGAAGTCAACGGCGGCGAGAGCCATCTCGCACTCGTAAGAGGCGATGTCGGCAAGGGTGATCAGCCGGACCTCGTGCGAGTCCATTCGCATTGCCTCGCCGGCGATGTATTCGGCGCATCCACCTGCGACTGCCGCCATCTTGTCCAACAATCGCTCAAGCAGATTGCGGAAGCCGGACACGGCGCCCTCATCTACCTGCACAATACAACTCGCGGCTTTGACATTGACCGCACGGTGCAGCCGAATCGCATACTCTTTCACCGCGAAGCTCGCCCCAACGAGGCCGATCGCCAACAGCGGATCCTCCGCCAGGTAGGTCTCGGCGGCCAAATCCTGGCCGATCTCGGCATTACGCGGATTCGCCTGCTCTCGAACACGCCCACGCATGTACCTGCGCTTCAGGGGTTCAACGTCGAGATCGTCGAACAGGTTCCGGTGCTCGCGGCCACCCCACAGGAAACCGCCTGATCGTCTTTAAGCGGAACTTTTCATAACTTGTTTACGTAGCCGGTGAAGGCGCTCTTGCGCCAAAGTTTCAGTCCCGGAGCCGATCCTATGCGACGCCTGTTGTACGCCGCCTTCACCGCCCTGCTCTTCTGCGTGGCCGCACACTCCGCCCACGCAGAAGGCGACCGGGTCTCCTTTCTGCACGACATCCAGGTAAGTAACGATGAACAGGCGCACGATCTGGTCTGCTTCCTGTGCTCCATCCATGTGGAAGGCCCGGTGCACGGAGACACGGTCGCGCTCCTCGGCAGCATCGACAGCAATGCTCCCATGCACGGAAGCGCCGTCGTGATCCTCGGCAGCATCAAGCTTGGCCCCAATGCCCATGTCGAAGAGGATTGTGTTGCCGTTCTCGGCGCAGTCTTTCAACAGCAGTTCAACCAGGTAAGCGGCGATACCGTTCAGATCCCTGTCATCCTGATCCTGATTCCCTTCCTCGTCCTGGCCTTCCTCATCTACATCATTCGCGCGATCTTCCGCCGTCCGCGTCCACCCTTTCCTATGGCGCCCCCGCCTCCGTTTCGATAGCACTCCGCGTCTTCTCGAAAACCTGCATCTATCTATCAGCCGGAAACGATTCAGGCGGACTCTGCTCAGCCTGCAGCCGCGCGCCCTCCCCTCGCGCCGCTGACACATCTGTTTCTGCGCACAAACAGGTTTTCGAGGAGAAGTCGAATGAGCGTCATGCTGCAGGCGTTTTACTGGGATTGTCCTGCCAAGGAAGATAAGGTCGGCGAATGGTGGAATTTTGTCGCCGAAAAGATTGAAGGACTCGCCAAATCCGGATTCAACTCCATCTGGCTGCCTCCTATCTCGAAAGCCGCAAGCAACACGTCCATGGGCTATGACCCTTACGACTTCTTCGATCTCGGCGATTACGACCAGAAGGGCGGCACCAAGACGTTCTTCGGCAATCGCGCCGAGCTGGAAGCACTGATCAAGAAGGCCCACGAGCATAATATTCAGCTCTACGCGGACGTAGTCATCAATCACAACTCCGGCGCAGACGAGGAAGAAGTCAACCCGCTCGACGGAGAGAAGCGCTGGACGAAATTCACGCCCAAGAGCGGCCGCTTCCCGCGCGACTGGAACTCCTTCCATCCCTCCCGCTACGAAGAGACGCTCGAAGGCGAAGTGTTCGCGGGCTTTCCCCACCTCTGCCATCGCAATCCCCACGTTTACACCAACATCATGGAGTACGCGCAGATGCTCATCGAAGAGCTTGGCTTCGACGGCTTCCGCTTCGACTTCGTGAAGGGCTACGGCCCGTGGATGGTCGGCACCATCGCCAAGTATCGCTACGAGCGCAACGGCGAGCGCATCACGCCCTTCGTCGTCGGCGAATACTGGGAGGACGGTGAAAGCATCGACAACTGGCTCACCAAGGTCAACGGCTTTACGGATACTCAGGTCGCGGCCTTCGATTTCCCGCTGCGCTATCGCCTGAAGGATATCTGCGATACGCCGAATTACGATCTGCGCAACCTCACGCAGGAAGGCGCGATTGTCACCAAGCGCCCGATGCACGCCGTCACCTTCATCGACAACCACGATACGGTGAACGAAGGCAACGGCATCGTGAACGACAAGCTGCTGGCCTACTCCGTCATCCTTACCCACGAAGGCTATCCCTCCGTCTTCTGGCTCGACTATTTCAATTTCGAGCTGGCGCGGCCGAACACCCCCAACGGCATCGACGCACTGATTGATGCGCACCATCGCTACGCCGGCGGCGAGTCCTCGATCCTGCACTGCGATCCGGATCTCTACATCATGCAGCGTGAGGGCTTCAAGGACGACACCACCGATCAACCGGGCCTCGTCTACGTTCTCAACAACCTCGGCAACCAATGGAGCGGCACCTCGGTGAAAACCAAGTGGCCCAACCAGAAGTTCAAGCCTCTTGCCTGGGACGGACATGACCAGGTAGCCAAGCCGGAAGAGCGCACCACGGACGCGGAAGGCAATGCCGAGTTCCCCGCTCCGCCCCGTGGCTACGCCATCTACGTTCCCGTCTAGCCCATAAGCAACGAATCCGGGCGTCCCACGTCTCGACTCTGAGACGTGGGGCACTCACCCTGTGCCAGCTTGCGACCAAAGGGAGCAGAAGCCGGAGGCGAATCGCCCTGCGCGAAGCAGACGAAGGCGAATCGCCTGCGCGAAGCAGCAGTTGATATTCTCGATAGAGAATCCTGCAGCACATCGAGGCACATTGGTACCCGTTCGACCCTTTGAGTATCCCGGCAGCAAGGCTCCGCTTTCCTGCGGGCCCGTTTCCCTCGCATCGCTCGCCAAGAAGCACGGCACGCCGCTCTATGTTTACTCGGCCGACGCCATACGCTACCGCTTCGGCCTCTTCCAGCAGGCCTTCGAAGGGCAGCGCCATCTCATCTGCTACGCCGTGAAAGCGAACTCCTCGCTTGCCATCCTTAAGCTGCTGGCCGCTGAGGGCGCAGGCTTTGACATCGTCTCCGGTGGTGAGCTCGAGCGCGTCCTCGCCGTGGCTCCGGAAGCGGCGAATCGTGTCGTCTTCTCCGGCGTAGGAAAAACTGCCCCCGAGCTCGACCTTGCATTGCGCTCCGGCATCCTGCTCTTCAATGTCGAGAGCGAAGGCGAGCTCGAACTACTCGCCGAACGCGCCGCGAAGCTCCGCAAACGCGCCCGCATCGCCCTGCGAGTGAACCCTGACGTCTTCGCCGAGACGCATCCTTACATCTCCACCGGTCTGCGCGAGCATAAGTTCGGCATCGATATCCGCCGCGCCCGCGCTGTCTATCGCCGCGCCGCGCAGGACAAGTGGCTCGACCCCGCAGGCATCAGCGTCCACATCGGCTCGCAGATCCGCTCGGCCGATCCCTTTGGCGCCGCCGCGGATCGCGTTGCAAAGCTCGTTCGCGATCTCCGCAAGGAAGGCCTGCCCATCCAGTACCTCGACGCTGGCGGCGGTCTCGGCATCGAATATCATGCCTCGCAGCCGTTCCATCCCGAAGAGAAAGTGCAGCAGTACGCCGCCGCCGTGCGGAAAGCGGTCAGCGAACTTTCCGACCTCACGCTGCTACTCGAGCCCGGCCGTTTCCTCGTCGCTCAGGCGGGTGCGCTCATCGCGCGTGTTCTGTACGTCAAGAAGAATGGCGAGAAGACCTTCGTGATTACCGACGCAGGCATGAACGATCTCATTCGCCCCACGCTCTACCAGGCGCATCACGAGATTCTCCCCGTTGAGCCGGCCGCCTCGCGCCGTACCATCACGGCCGATGTTGTCGGTCCGGTCTGCGAAAGCGGCGACTTCTTCGCACGCGATCGCGTGCTGGCGCCCGTGAAGCCGGGGGATCTTGTCGCCATCCTCGACGCCGGCGCCTACGGCATGTCGCTGGCCTCCAACTACAATACCCGCGGCCGCGCAGCCGAAGTGCTGGTGGAAGGCAAGCGCGCACGCCTCATTCGCCGCCGCGAAACATTGGCTGACATGTTAAGCACTGAACAACCGTAACAACCGGTTGCCGATTTCACGTCGGCCCGGTTATGGTGATGGGCGTGATGACTCGCGCCCTGAAAGCCTCTGCCCCTTTCGTCTTCGCATTCTCACTCGCAGCCCTGGCCGCCAATCCTCTCGTCGTCAAAACCGACAAAGGCAAGGTCCAGGGCGCGTCCACTTCCGACGGCCAGGTCATCGCCTTCAAAGGCATCCCCTACGCCGCTCCGCCCGTCGGCGACCTTCGCTGGAAACCTCCGGTACCCTCCGAAAAGTGGAGCGGCATCCGTCAGGCAACCGAGTACGGCTCGCACTGCGTCCAGACCAATCCCTTCGCCGACATGGTCTTTCACGATCCAGGTGAGAGTGAAGACTGCCTGACGCTGAATGTCTGGGCTCCGAAGGACGCCAAGCCAGGATCCCTGCCCGTGATGGTGTGGATCTATGGCGGCGGCTACTACGCGGGTGGAACCTCTGAGGCACGCCAGGACGGCCAGTTCCTCGCGCATCGCAACGTCGTCGTCGTGACACTCAACTACCGCCTCGGCATCTTCGGCTTCTTCGCACATCCCGGCCTTAGCGCCGAATCTCCGCATCACGCCTCCGGCAATTACGGCCTCCTCGACCAGGCTGCGGCCATCGATTGGGTTGTGCGGAATATCAAGGCATTCGGAGGCGATCCGAAGAACCTCACCCTCTTCGGTGAATCCGCCGGCTCATTCTCAGTAAGCGCGCAAATGGCCTCGCCTCTTGCAAAGGATCACCTCCAGAAGGCCATCGGCGAGAGTGGCGCGGCCTTCTACAGCAGCGGGCTTGCTTTCCCCGCCCGCGAAGCTGCGGAAAAGACCGACTCCGACTTTGCCGAAGCCACATTCCACACCACGAACATCGCCGATCTTCGCAAAATCTCCGCTGCCGATCTGGTAAAGGCCTCGACCGCAAAAACCACGCCGCCTCCGCCGCGCTTCGGACCCGATGTCGACGGCTACTTCCTGCCGGATAGCGTGCCGAACATCTATGCGGCGGCCAAACAGGCGCATATTCCTGTGCTTGCCGGATGGAACGCGGATGAGATCCGTGCGGCCATCCTGCTCGCTCCGCAGAAAATCACGGCAGATCGCTTCAAGACGCAGGCCAATGCGGAGTTCACCACCAACGCGGATAAGTTTCTCTCGCTTTACCCCGCAAATACCGACGAAGAGGCTGTGCAGTCCGCCGGTGACTACGCCAGCGATCGCTTCATCGCCTACTCCACCTGGAGATGGATTGAGGCGCAAGTGAAAACCGGCAGCGCGCCGGTCTACCGCTATCGTCTCGATCTGGCTGCTCCCACGGACAAGTATCATCCCGTCGCGCCAGGAGCATTCCATTCGGATGACATCGAGTACGTCTTTGGCACGCTCGACTCGCGTCCGCAGGCAACGTGGCGTCCCGAAGATCGGAAGCTGTCCGACCAGATTCAGCAGTACTGGACGAACTTTGCCCGTACTGGCGATCCGAACGGCGGCGACCTGCCCAAATGGCCCACCTACAGCGCTGCAGATAACTGGCAGGTCATGCACCTCGACGCCACCTCGGAAGCAAAGCCCGATGCCCAGCGCGATCGCTACCTCTTCCTCGATAGCGTATGGACCACTCCAAAACAACCGTAGCCTCTGACCATGCAAAAAAGACCGCCTGGCTCCGAGACGGAACCAGGCGGTCTTTCTTTCTCCTCGAGAAGACTACGACTTCGCGGCTACAGAATCGACCGTAATCGTATCGCCGTCAATCGCACCGGTCACGGTCACATTCTCACCGGCATGCGAGGCAACAGCGTCCGTTTTGCCCTTCAGCTGATAGACCTTGCCGTCCTTCACCAGTACCGGCTGGCTACCGCCCTTGAGGCAGCCCTTGATACACTTCGTCGCCTCAGCACTCGGAGAACTATGCTCGGTGCCGCAATGCGACTCGCTCACATAACCGCTGATCGTTTGCGCAGGCTGTGCGAAGAGAGCCGGAACGCTCAGTGCCAGGGTTCCCACCATTGCCGCCACACGAATCTTCATAATGCCTCCTAAAAGCTGCTCTAACGTTACTGCTGGCTATCTCCGGCTGTAAAGCCGGTCCACGGGCCCGCTTTCATATCCTTCAGAACAGGGGCTTGCCATGAATACTCCGGATGCTGCTCCAGGAATGGCTTCACCAGAAAGTCCTCTCCACAGGGATGCCCGGCGCGCGCCACGATGCTCATCTTCGCAGCCATATCGCTGTCCGTGGCCTTGCCCTGCACCGCGCCTCCGGGATAATACGCACCCCAGTCCCATTGCGGGACGCCTTCCTTCGTCGAATCCACATGTCCGCACAGCGAGCGCTGGTCCGCGTTCCGCTTCTTGATAAAGCTGTCCTCGTGATCGGCCAGGAACTGCTCTGCCATCGGAACGTCAATCTTTCCCTTGTTCTCCTTCATCAGCTGCTCCCAGCGGACACGTCGCGCATTCGGCGAGCTGGAAAGATCATTGATGTCGAAGTGATCCGTCTCATCTTTGATCAGGCTCGGATCACGCGCAAAATTCGAGCTGACGAAGTAGCCATCTTTCTTGCGCCAGACGGGCGAATGCTTCAGACCCAGTTCGAGATAGGCAATCTCGCCCGTCTTCCGATCGCCGATCAGCCAATCGTTCGCATAACCACCGTTATTGCCCTCGAGCATCGTGGCAACGTAATCGTCGATCGAGCCGGCGTATTGCAATGCCTTGCGCGAGCGCATGAACTCGGGCTTGCCTTTCGAATCCCATCCCTCGAACTGGGTGATCGTCGTTTCGGTGATCATGATGCCTGCGTCGTTGATCCCAAAATCGTCCGCGCTCGTAATCAACCCGGGCGCACCGTCCATCAGGATGCGATGCCCCTTCGCCGGCTGAATATCGAAAACAACCACCCAGCGTTCGCCATCCGCATACGAGGACCAGTTGTTGTGCGCGATGACGATCTTGCCATCCTTCGTGTAACTGCCCGTCGCAATGAACGCACTGCAGTTACCGGGAGCCTTCGGATCGGTCTTCGCCAAATCAGGCCTCGCGCCTGCAGCCACATTCTTGCCCTTGTCGAGCCACGGGACGTAATACTCCGTCAGCTCGATGTCGCCGTTCATGGCCACAATATCCCAAAGATCGAGATTGCCGCCGTGCGCCTTCACCCCGGCCGCGATGCCCTTCAACTCCGCCTGGTACTCCGGATCGATATTCGGCCAAAGCACCGTCCGCCCCGCATCACGAAAGAACGCCCAGTCACGATGCGTCGAATGCTCGGCCTCGAGCTTCAGCGTCTTGTAATTGTCCTCGATCGCATCCGCCAGCAGATAGCCATGCTGAAAGCCGATGGCGTCCGGGCTACCCTGCAGATGGATGTACGTCCAGCCGCCACGCTCGAAGCGGTAGGCATGTTCCAGACGCGGATCACTGTGATTCTGACCTGCCGCGAGGCCGGTCAAAGGAACAAAAGCAAGGACAGCAAAGAGGCCGCGAAGAAATCGACACATGCGTAAATTGAGCTCCCGTACCGAGGCTGGACTGAGGATGGTCTTCATCCTACAGGCACGGGGGCTCTTCCAAAGAAAAAGAGAGCGGCGAATTTCTTCGCCGCTCTCTGGCTATTGCTGAATGCGCTGATTAGCGCTTCTTTGCTGCTGGCTTGGCCACAACCTTCTTTGCGGGGACTGCCTTCTTCGCCGGGGCCTTTACCGCTGCCTTCACTGGAGCTGCCTTCTTTGCGACAGGCTTGGCTGCCGGCTTCGCAGCTTTTGCGGGTGCTTTAACCGGGGCCTTCGCTGGAACCGGCTTCGCCGATTTGGCTGGCGCTGCGGGCGCGGATTTATGCGCCGTCTTGGCAGGTGCATGTGCAGGTGCAGCCTTGACCGGAGCAGCTTTCGCTGGCGCAGCCTTGACCGTGGCTGTTGCAGCCTTCACTGCGACCGGTGCAGCTTTCACCGGCTTTGCCGCAGCCTTGGCAGCGATCGCTACGGGCTTCGCCGCAGCCGCCGATTCCTTTTTGGGCTCAGCCTTTGCTTCGACTTTCGCTTCCGACTTCGCCTTGACTTCCGGCTTAGCAGGAGCAGTCTTGGCGCGAACCGGAGGCGGCAGAGGCGCGTCGTCCTCCGAGTCCGTCTCTTCGTCGGCGTCGAGATCGTCGTCGAGGTTATTCTCCGCCTCGTCTTCAAGCTCTTCACGCGACGGCAGATCCTGCTCGTCCAGATCTTCGTCTTCGACTTTGATCTTGGCGCTGCCGCGTTTGCCACGCGAGCGCTTGATACTTACCGGCGGCGGAGGTGCGGGTGGCGAATGCGGCTCAAGGAAGGCACGCATCGCCTCATCCGTCGTCAGGTTTCCGTCCATCAGCTGGAAGAAGATCTCCTGTACCAGTGCTTCATAGCCGGGAAGATCCGGCGTAATGCGCATCTCCAGCATCAGCGTGGTTGGAATCTTCTGACGGAACTCCGGCCACACGGTCGAGAAGTTCTTGAATTTCGTCTGTACGGCAGCGTTCTTGCTGGTATACGCCAGCCAGAGCACCGCTTCGGGCGCATAGCTCGTCAGCAGCTTCCAGGTGGCCGAGGGAGAAGCATTTTTCTTATCCAGCAGCTCCTTCTGGAACTCCTTCGCCGACTCGTCCAGCTGCTCCCACTGGTGCACAAAGCCGTGCTGCGGGAAGAGCTTCTTCAGCGCATCCAGTTCCTTGGCCGGCAGCTTTGCCGTCAGCAGCTGCATCTGCGCCGCTGAATGGTCCGGATGGATTCCCTGCATCAGCAGCTGAATTAGCGTCGTATGCAGCGACTCGAGCGCATGCGCGTCCGCTTTCGCCGAGGTCCACGCCGGCTCGACTATCTTCAGCCAGCCTTCGGCCTCGAGCGCCTTCAGCGCCTTCAGGCCGTCGTCCTCGTGGCCGATCTCTTCCAGCTCGTATCCCTTGAGATACGGAGAGATCGCCGCGATCGAGTTTTCTTCCTTGGCGTTGTCGTACCGCGTCCGGGTCCGCTCGTCCATCTCCCAGCCTGTACGGGCCAGAAGACGGGTCGCACGCAGCAGGCGCGAGGGATCTTCGATGAATCCGTAGGGGCTGACCAGCCGGAGGATCCGAGCTTCAAGATCGGCAATGCCGTTCAGCGGATCGAGCAGCAGGCCGTACGAGCCATCGTTCAGCGAGACCGCCATCGCGTTCGCCGTAAAATCACGACGACGCAGATCCTCGAGGATCGGCGCCCACTCATAGACCGGTTTTCCAGGCTTCGGAAAGCTCTCACGCCGCGCGCTCGATACCTCGATGCGCACACCGTTCAGCCAGAAGAAAAGAGTACGGGAGGGTTCGTGCTCGCCCCATAATGCAGCGCCCGCTTTCTCTAAATCTTTCTTGAGCTTAAGGGCATTTCCTTGAACCGAAAAGTCAAGATCGCGCACCGGAAAGCCTGTCGTCAGGTCGCGAACTGCACCACCTGCCAGAAAGACATTCATGCCGTGCGCACGTGCGACATCGCGAACTATGGTCAGGGAGTTTCGCTGCGCCAGGGAGAGACGGTTTTCCAGGAGATAAACGTAATCGGGCATGCCTGAACGAATTGATGCAAAATCGACGCCTGGACTTCAAACATTGCCTAACTATTTTTACTGCAATAGCTTAGGAGCACTTCCCGGGCGTTTCCAATTGTTCAATGTAACACACCGCACACAACTTGGCTACACATTTGCACAATTCCTGCTGCAGTGAGTGACGTTCATGCAACAATTCTCTATCCTTACTGGAAAGTTTTTGACGGATCGCGCCGCATGTCTTCCAGCCGAAAGAAGGTCATCGTCCGCAGGCTCGCCCGCGACTGGGTGCCGGGATATCTTCCGTCCGAAGGCTTCGTGCGCGGCGGTTCGGTCGAGCTTCTGGGGCTGGACGGCAAGGTGCTCTTCGTCGATGTCTCCCAGGTGAAGTGGATCGCCTACGTGCGCGATTTCAATTCCGGCGATCCCTCGAACCCGGAGCGGCTTCTCCGCAAGACCTTCACCGGCCGCCCCCGTGCCTCCGGAGTCTTTTTCCGCATCCGGATCGTTGACGGCGATCTCGTTGAAGGCGTCGCTGCGAACGATGCAAGCCTGATTGCCTCTCACGGCGTCTTTCTCACGCCGCCCGACACCCGTTCCAACACGCAGCGCCTATGGATCCCTGCCGCCGCAGTCAATGAGCTCGAAGCCGTCGCCGTCATCGGCAGCGCCGCGAAGCCCAAGGCTACACCCGCACCTGCACCGGCACATCTGGAAACCCAAGAAGAGCTCTTCTAAGTCACTCGCTGCGCAGCGCCCGCGCCGGATCCACCGCAGCCACCCGCAGCGCGGGGAACAGCGAAGCCGCCAGCGCCAGCAACAGCAGCACCGCGATGGAAACCGCCAGCACCAACGGATCGGCCGCGCTCACTTCAAAGAGAAAACTGCCCAGAGAACGCGCGGCCACGATGGCCCCGCCGACACCCAGCAGGCATCCCCATAGCGAAAGACGCGCTCCGGATGCCAGCATCAGCGAGAGCACATTTCCCCGCCCCGCCCCCAACGCCATCCGGATCGCCATCTCCTGGGCGCGCCGCGCTGCCGTAAAGGCAATCACGCCGTACACCCCGGCCGACGAAAGCAGCAGAGCAGCCAGCGCAAACGCCGCCAGGATATGCGTATAAAAACTGCGCTCACCTTCAGCCTCATCGATCTGCGCCGTCATGGTGCGCACATGACGAAGCGGTAGTTGGGGGTCGAGCGACCGCACTTCGCGTTCCAGCAGAGGCATCGCCGCCTGGGGTTCCATCCGCGCACGCAGGACCATCGTCCCTGCGGAGCCATAGATCATCGAAGCGTTACCCACGGTTCCCAGCATGACGACCCCTTGATCCACAGCCTCGTAGAACTGCACCTTCCGTGGCCCATCCGGCGCACCCTCCGGCACATCCGCAACCTCGCCAACTACAGTCAGCCATTGCGTACCAGGGGTTCCAAGCCGGATGCGCCGGCCGATCGGATCCTGTCCCGGCCACACCTGTTCCGCCAGCCCCCGGCTCACCACCGTCGCCAGAGGCGCAGCCGCATTGTCCCGGGCATCCAGATAGCGCCCCCGAAGCAGAGGAATCCCCATGGCCTGGAAGTACTTCCCCTCGATCACGACTAGTGTCGCCAGGTCGTGCCCCGAGAGCGATTCCGCATTCCCCTCAGCAACATACGGGGAATCCTGATCGAATCCTGTGGCCGGCAGAATCGACGTCATTCCCGCAGCCTCTACTCCCGGCTCGGATTCCAGCCGGCGGATCAGCTCCCGATTGAAGCTATCCACCTTCTGCTGGGTGTCGTAAATCCTCCCCGGCAATCCAAACTCCGCCACCACCACATTCTCCGGGGCAAAGCCTAGGGGGACGGCTCGCATTCGCGAAAAACTGCGCAACAAAAGTCCTGCGGAAGCCAACAGGACCAGCGCGACGGCCACTTCAAGCACCACCAGCCCGGAGCGCAGCCGCCCGTGGGTACTGCCGGAGCTCGACGTCCGTCCACCTTCACTCAGGGTCGCATTGACCGGCACACGGACCGCTGCAAAGGTCGGCACCAGCGCGCAGATCACTCCGGTCGACACCGCCAGCCCCAGCGCCAGCGCCACCACCGGCAAACTCAGGTGGATCGAATCCAGCCGCGGCAGCGTCTCCGGCAGCATCGCAACCAGAACACGGTCGGCTATCGCTGCTCCCACGATCCCCAATAGTCCACCAACGAGGCTCAGCAGGAGGCTCTCCGTCACGGCCTGACGCAGCAAGTCAACCGGACTGGCTCCCAGCGCCAGCCGCACTGCGATCTCCCTCTGCTGCTCGATCGCCCGTACCAGCATCCAGCCCGCGGTATTTGCGCAGGCAATCAGAAGCACCACGATGACCGCGGCGGAAAGCGTCCTCAATAAAGGACGAGAAGCCTCCACCGTCTCTTCGAGAAGTCCGCGCACGACCGGGCGCACGGTATAGCCAGCCACTGCCGCGGCATGTTCGCGTACTGTCTGCGCGGACACGGCAGCTGCGTCCTGAGCCGCAGCCTCGCGGCTCACCCCCGGCTTCAGCCGCCCAGCCATAAAGAATTGCCAGTCTCCGGCCTCGATGGTCAGCTCCTCCGGCGTCAGAGCCATCGGCACCCATAACTCGCTGTGCCCTTCGTGTCCCAGCACCAGCGGGAAATCGAAGCCCTGCGGCATTACCCCGATGACCTGGTACGGCCGCCGGCTCAACTGCACGGTCTTTCCCACCACGGCCGGGTCTCCATGAAAGCGCGACTTCCAGGTGCCGTAGCTGAGAACCGTTACGCGGTCATGCTGCTCATCTTCAGCCTGCGTATACCAGCGCCCCAGAAGCGGCTGCACCGCGAGCGCGGTGAATACGCCGCTCGACATCCGCGCTCCACTCACAATGGCCGGCTCGCCCACGCCGCTGAGCTCATAACTGACACTTAGGTATCCACCCAACCCGTCAAAGCTGTGGGTCCTGTGGATGTAATTGAAAATATCCGGTCCGGTGACGCCCTCTTCGCCATTCCCGGTAACACCCGGCCCCTGCAAAACGTCCGTCACCACCATGAGCCGGTCAGCATCCGGGAATGCCAGCCGGTGCAGCAACACCCCTTCTACGACGGAGAAGATCGAGGTTGCCGACCCGATACCGAGAGCCAGCATGAGAATCACCCCGACAGAGTACCGGGGAGTGGCGAGCAGGCGGCGAACCGCCAGGCGGATGTCCTGGTTCACGAGCGAAAACACCTCCAGGCAACGCGAGGAAAGAGCTGAAGATATACGCTTAGTAAGCCGTCAAAGCTCCTCAGCGGTCAAGCGTTATGCACTTCACCCTTCATCCGCGCACGATACAATCGCCTCCATGAAGCTCGCTGAACTGGCGCTGTTGCTCGAAGCGGAACTCCACGGCAATGGCGATCTCGAAGTCCAGGGCGTTGCCGGCATCGAACACGCCGGCCCCCAGCATGTCACCTTCGTCGCCAACTCCCGTTACACGGCCCTGGCCCGCACCACCACAGCCGCCGCTGTCATCGTGGCTCCCGATTTTCCTGAAATCGCCGCGGCCACACTGCGTCTGAAGAACCCGTACTTCGCCTGGTCGAAGACGATACGCATTTTCCATCCCGATCCGGTCTACGCTCCCGGCATTCATCCCAGCGCCTCCATCCATCCCACCGCGACCATTGGCAAGGATGCGCACATCGGCGCATTCGTCGCCGTTGAAGAGGGTGCAGTTATCGGCGATCACGCCGTGCTGCTGCCCCACGTCGTCATTTATCCCCACGTGGTGATCGGCGATCACTTCTTCGCCCACGCCCATTCGGTCGTCCGCGAATACTGCCGCATCGGCAACCACGTCGTCCTGCAAAACGGCGTCATCGTCGGCTGCGACGGCTTCGGCTTCGCCAAGGACAACGCCGGCGCGTGGCAGAAAATCCCTCAGCCAGGCCCTGTTGTCATCGGCGACAACGTCGAAATCCAGGCCAACTCCTGCATCGACCGCGCCAGCGTCGGCGAGACCCGCATCGATTCCGGAGCCAAGGTCGATAACCTTGTCCAGGTGGGTCACGGCTCGATCGTCGGCGAACATACCCTGCTCTGCTCACAGGTCGGCCTCGCCGGCTCTTCCGAAATCGGCAGAAATGCGATCCTCGCCGGACAGGCCGGGGTTGCCGGCCACTGCCGCCTCGGCGACGGCGTCATTATGACGGCGCAGGCGGGCGTCTCGCACGATGTGCCGGACGGCAAAATGATCAGCGGCTCGCCGGCCTTCGACAATCGCCAGTGGCTACGCTCCACCGCCCTTTTCTCCCGGCTTCCTGATATCGTTCGGCAGATGCAAAAACGGGACAAAGCCGAGAGAGCGTAGACTCAAGAGCGGCAGATTCTTCCACCAGCGCATCCAACTCGTTGTCCATGTCCAACGAAACAGAAAACTCGCGCAGTCGTGAAAGCGATTCCTCTCAGGCCCTTGCTGACCCCATCCGGGTGCTCCTGCTCGACGATCACCCGGAGAATTTGCTCCTGCGCTCCACGATTCTTCGCAAGCACGGCTATCTGACCGAGACCGCATCGACCGTCGAGGAAGCCATCAAACTCCTCGACGAGATCGATATCGCTGTGCTCGATTACCACCTTGGTGCTGGCCAGTTCGGCACCGAGGTTGCCAATGCCCTTCGCAGGCAGCGTCCCGAGGTCCCCATCATCATTCTCTCGGCCACGCTCGAGCGACGCTTCGGCGGCGTTGAAGACATGCACCTGCTTAAGGGCTACAGCTCGATCGACGACCTGGTTACCGCCCTGCGCTCCTTTGAAGCCAAGCTGCGCGGCAAGCCGGTGGTAGTCAATGCTCGAGACTTCTTCTACTCCCGCATCAACATGGCTGTAGGCGAAGACGTCTTCCTCGAGGTGCTCGACAGCGAAGGCAACTGGCAGTATGTGAATGATACCTGCGCCCGCCTGCTCGAGCGCCCCCGCGACTGGTTCCCCGGCCGGAATATCTTCGTTGAGATGCCGGAACTCGCTTCGGACTGGCGCGATATTCTGCGCACTGTCGCCGTAACCCGCGAAACCTACATCGACCGCACCTATCGCGGACTCCTCAACCTTCCCCGCAAGGGAGAGGAATGGGTCTGGAGCGTACTCGCCTTTCCCATCACTCTGCACAACCGTGAGACCGGGGTGGTCGTGACGGCGCGGGCGCTTGAGCGCAAACCAATGGTTTAAAGCCCGGCCTTAAGGCATCATGAACCCAATGAACCTCAGGCCCCAGAGCATCCAGTCTGCCTGCAATACGTGCAGGCTTGTCCGTATTGCCGCCGCTCTCGCTCTCTGTATGGCGTTTTTCCTACCGGTCGGCTGCCGCTCGGCATTCGTAGATGCGTCAATCCGCAATGATGGGGACAATCCGATCCGCCTTGTCGAGGTCGACTACCCCAGCGCCAGTTTCGGCACCCAGACGCTTGCCGCGCACACAACCTTCAACTACCACTTTAAGATTCAGGGCTCGGGTCAGGTCTCTCTCAGCTTCACCGGCGCTGACGGAAGTACGCACACGGCCAAGGGCCCTGATCTCTCAGAAGGCCAGGAAGGCAAGCTTGGTATCGAGATCGACTCCAGCAATCGCGTCAGCTGGTCCGAGCGCCTGATGAAATCCCGCTGAGCCTATTCTGGCGAAGGCATGGTCGGATGGATAGGAGCAGGCGCTGCCGGTTGAGTCGAACCAGATGCAGGCGTCGATGTCGATGACTGCGCACTTCCTTGTGCCTGTCCACTCGAAGTAGCTGTCCCCGCTGCGCCACTCGTGGAAGATCCATTCGTTGAACTGCTTGTCGAACTGCCGCCGCTTCCCTTGGGGAACTGTACCGGCCCCGTCTGTGGCGTGTTTTTGTCATCGTCCGAGGGCAGCTTTTCCCCCGGCATCCGCAGCGTTGGAGGCGCGTGTGCAGCAGCCTCAGTATTCGCGGGGGCCGGCTGTGCGTCGCCCAGCCTCACGATGCGTGCATTTTCATTAGGCTGGGTATCCCAGTAGTCCCCCATCTCGTTCTCGCTGTGGATCACCGGCGGCTCGCCCACCTTCGCTATTTCCACCCGGATGACGCGGTTTCCATTGAAGCGAACGAACTGGACCGGCTCCGGCGGCTCTCCGTAGATCCATTCCTCAAAGGGCGTCTGTCCCTCTGTCTCACGCACCTTGTCGTGCGGCGTGCCCAGAGCGCTCAGCACCATGCGGTCGCTCATGCCCACCAAAACATGGTGTTCGAGAATGGTCTTGCGCAGCGCGGATGGCAGCGTGTCCGTGTAGGCCTGCTGCGGTGACTTCACGGCAAAATCGACTACCGGCTTGAGCAACGCTTCGACCTGCAGCCCGGTCACATCCGGAACGCCATGCTCGAATTCGAGCACGACCCGTGAGCCGCTGGGTTTCTCGGGATCGTCATGCACCACCGGGGTGTCCACTTCGGGCGATGCCCCTACCGAAACATGCCGCAGGAATTTGTGCTTGTGCTCCGGACCACCGTTCAGATCAAGGATGATGCGATCTTTTTCAACACGCACATCGGTGATATTCACCCGTTCGCCAGCTTTTACAGACAGCCCGTGATTGCGTACGGCGTCAGCATAATCCGATCCCGAAGGATGGAGCGCGCCGTTGGCATGGAGCGTGAGTGTCGTGATCGGCAAAGGGCGCATCGAAAAGCCCTGCTCGGCCTGGAGAAAGCGCAGCAGATCCTGGCGATTGTGCGTCGTCAGCGGTGCAGTCGGAAGAGGAATGCTGGTCGGCTCAAAGTCGAGATACCGGGCCTCCACGCCTTCGGGCGTCACTGTAAAAACCTGGGCAAAACCGGCTGGCACTGAAATCAGAAAAGCCACGCAGAAGAACGGCACTACCGCGGACAGATACCGCGAAGGGCAGGCATATCGCAAACAGCGAAAGAGCGCGTGGCCGGAAAGGAAAGTGGGTGAGAAGACTCGCATCGCGGCCTCCTATGTGTGCACAAGGATGATCCCATTCCCGGGAATTGGCAAGCTGAGTGCCCTGTGATGAGCCGCTCGCCTCTCTACGGGGCAATGCGAAGTCAGGATTTGCCAAAGCTGCTCTTCAGGCAGACCAGGACGCGGTGCTCTCGGCTTCCCCGTTCGCGCCCGGCGGCCCTGACGGGGTTTGCTCGAAGGACGAACGCTGTAAGAGTTCTAAGACTTCCGGATCGCGCGCGACCACCTGCCATGCCTCTCGCACATCACGCACGCAGGCGATCGCCTCTTTCAGGCGAGCCGTAGAGGCCAGCCGTGACCCCTCGATGCAGAGCGCGAAAATGGCCGCATAAAACTCCGAGAGAGACCGCGCGGAACTCCCTCCGGTATCCGTACGCAACCTGGATTGCAGGTGCATCAAGATGTCGAGAGTACGCTTGATCGCGATCCTCCGCTCAGCGATGTCCCCTGCATCGATCGCATCGATCGCGCGGTACAGAAAGCGGATCATGCCATCGTACAGAGCCACAATCAACTCGACGGGATTCATCCCCGCAATGGCTTTTTGCTGGTAGCTCATATGCTTTTACGCCACGCTCCCCGCCCGGAAAGACCACGATCAGCCATTCGGGTTCTCGTTATAACCGGTGATGGCGCTATAAAGCTCATTCACCTCGTCTATCTGTTCGGGAATCTCCTGCAGGGTATAGTTCGCCTCGGTCAGCTCCGTCGTCAGGCTCGATTGCTGCGCCGTAATGTACTCTTCTTCATTACTGATATCGGTCTCGAGCCCCGACTCGGTACTCGAGTTGCTGGAAATCGCGAGGCTCAGCACTCCACTCGTACTCGAGGTGCCGAGGTTATCGAGAACCGTGGACAGATTGTCTCCGAAGCTGTTGTAGGTCCCACTCGGTTCGAGAAAGTTGATGACATCCTCATAATTACTGTCGAGTACCGATTCCAGCGTGCTCGAGTCAAGGCTCAGCGTGCCGTCACTGTTGGCTGTAATCCCGAGCTGGACGAGCGAGGTAATGGCGTTGCTCTGGGAAGACGAAAACGTAATGCCCGCGCTTGTTGTAGCGTCCGTCAGGTTGCTCGAGTTCACAGTAATCGCACCGGCGGTTCCCGACGTCGCACTTGCGAGGCTCAGCACGGCTGTCGTTCCCGAGGTGATGATCGTCGCGGTTACGCTGATGCCGGCGCTATTGATGGCCGAGGCCAGGTCGGCCAGGGTGCCGCCGGAAGGTACATCCACTTCGGTCGCACTCCCCGAACCCACCTGGATCGTCAGGCTACCGGAAAGCGTGTCCGAGGTCCCGATTGTGCTGGTGGATCCGACGGCATTGGCCGCCTGCGTGTAATTGAGCGCATCGTAGAGGCTCTCCTGCAGTGTGGCGACCGTCGGATTGCCGTAAAGCGGTTCGGCATTGCCGGAGCTGTCGGTGCCCTCCTGCGCATTCAGATCGGAGACAACCGTGTTGTAGGCGGAGACGAAGGTCTCAAGCGCCGACTCGACCGCGGAGTCGTCATTGGTGATCTCTACCTGCACCGTCTCGTTCGCGTTATAGCCAAGCAGCTGGAAGGTAACCCCGGGAATTCCATCCGTGACCATGTTCGAGGCCGAGCTCTGCGTAATGCCGTTGATGGTAAAGAGCGCATCCTGCCCGGGCTCACCTTCCGTAAAGTTCACGGCAGTCCCGCTGGCATCGGTCAAACTGCCGCCGACGGCGATCTGTCCGGCCGCGCCCGTAGTATTGCTCTGCAATGCCAGCTCTTCGCCTGACGTGCTGTTCACCACGCTCGCCGTCACCCCGTAGTTCCCGGCGTTGATGGCGCTCGCAAGGCTCGAAAGCGTGTCGTTGGTCGAATCGATGGTGATCGTCTGCGTGCTTCCACTGCCTACGCTGAGGGTGAGCGTTCCGCCCGTGGCCAGCGTATCGGTCGAGCTCAGCGCACTCGAGTAATAGCTCGAAGTCTGCGCCAGCTGATCCACCACCACTGCATAGGTGCCGGCCACCGCCGTGTCATCGGCAGACGTCAGCTCAAGAATCGAGGTATCCGAACTCGAGCCTTCCTTGCCGGCAAGCACTCCTTCGAAATCGGTGAGGTCGCTCAGAGCCGACGATAGCGTGCTGAGGTCTGAGCCGATCGTACTCAGCACTGTGTCCTGTGATTCGAGGGAGGTCAGCTGCGTCTGCCAGGGGTCTTCGACCTCACGCAGGTTGGCCACAATCTGGCTCACCGTGCTGCTGACATCAAACCCCTGCCCGCTGGTGGGCGATCCAAAAGAAATGCCTACCGTGCTCATGGGACCTCCATCGTCACAAGTTGATCGCGACTTGATGCATGCCAATGCAGCAGGCGTACCGAAGATCCGGCCTCATCTTAGAAATGTCTCAGAGAATGTCCGGGGACAAAGTATGACCTTCGCCCCCGGATACCGCTACTGCAACAGCTTGGTCACCAGCTGCTGCGTCGTGTTTGCCTGGGCCAATGCGCTGATGCCTGTCTGCTCCAGGATTTCGTACTTCGAAAGATTCGAAGTCGCCGACGCATAGTCCGTCGCCTGGATCGAGTTCTGAGCCGATGCCACGTTGACCTGCTCCGTGCTTTCGACGTTGCTCACCGCCGTCAGCGTATTGCTCTGCGCGCCGGTGTAGCCACGTTCGGCGGCGACATCCTGCACGGCGTCATAAATGTCAGTCAGCGCCGTCTGCGCGGCGGCGGTTGTGGACAGGTCGGTCGTGCTCAGATTCTCGCTGTCCGCCGCCACCGGCGTGTAGGTTAGTGTCGAGGTCGCCGTACCGCCGCCCGAGGTGTAGGTCAGGCCGGACGAACCAGTAGCGTCACCGACAGCGGCACTCGTGAGCGCAGCCAGCGTGATCGTATCGGTGAAGCCGCCGCCACCCGTCGCATCACCGGTGTAGACCATGAAGCTGCCGCCGAAGATGGTTTGCCCGTTGTACGTGGTGGTGCTGCCGATATTGTTGATTTCGTCGAGGATCGACTGGTACTCCGAGTTCGCCGCGCTCAGCTGCGTGGTGTTCAGCGTACCGTTCGAAGCCTCGGTGGCCAGCGTGATCGCGCGGTTCAGCAGGCTGGTGACCTGAGAAAGCGCGCCATCTGCCACCTGCAGCAGACCCACACCTTCGCTTGCGTTGGTCGAGGACTGCGTCAGCGCAGCGGAGTTTGCGGCGAGACCATCGGCCAGTGAAAGTCCAGCCGCGTCGTCCGCGCCGGAGTTGATACGGGAACCGGAAGACAGCTGCGTCAGCACGGTCTGCAGGCTCGCATCGGTCTGGTTCAGGTTGTTTTCCGCGTACATCGCGGAGATGTTATTCAGGACACCCAAGGACATGGGAATCACTCCTTTGTATCGGTGTAAGCCGTTCGTTCGATGGGTTCCTGCTTGCGACGTTTCCCGGTCCCGCCGCGCCATGCGCCGGCCGGTCCGTCCAGGGAAGGAACCGTGACCCAATGCCTGTATCGGCATGGGACGCGGTGCCTTTATCCTCTCCGGTGGTTTTGGCCCCTCACGTGCACGCGGCTTTTCGTCATCCTTGCCGCCACACCGCCGATAAGCATCACAGGAGGCCTACGTTGATCGCCCTGACACGCCTGAACGGAAGCCGCTTCGTCCTCAACAGCGACCTGATCCAGACAATCGAATCCTCGCCCGACACCACCGTCACGCTGATGAGCGGCGACAAGATGCTGGTCCGCGAAGGCGTCGACGAGGTGAAGGAGCTGACGCTTGCCTTTCGCGCCAGGCTCATCGCTGACGCCGCCCGGCAGTCGCCCGAGGGCCTGGTCATCGCCACCGGGCAGCTCTGGCACGAATCCCCTGCCGCCTCACTGGGGATTGCCGCTCGCAGAGCCCCGCATTCCCTGCCTGACATCGATTCTGATTTCGAATCCGATCGCGATTCCGACCTGGATTCCGATTTGGACCGCCCGCTTTAATCGCCACCACGGAGAAAGCTGACCCATGGACATCAGCAGCGCTCTCGGGATCATCATCGCCATCGCCGGCATCCTGCTCGGCCTGCTCATCGAAGGCGGACATGTCGGGCAGGTCCTGCAGCCCACCGCCGCCATGATCGTGCTCGGAGGCACCACCGGTGCGGTGATGCTGCAGTTTCCGCTGACCACCGTCGCCACCGGCTTCGTCCGATTGGTGCAGGTCTTTCTGGTTCCACGCTCCAACTCCGAGGCCATCCTCAAACAATTGCTCGCCTTTGCGCATAAGGCACGGCGCAACGGCATCGTCTCGCTAGACCAGGAGACCAACTCCGTGCAGGATCCCTTCTTTCGCCAGGCGCTCATGCTCGCCGTCGACGGGACAGAGCCCTCGGAGCTGCGGGACATCATGGAGCTGCGCATCCATATCTTTATGGAGCGCGAAGACAAGATCCCTGCTCTCTATGAGGCAGCCGGCGGCTTCTCCCCGACGATCGGCATCATCGGCGCTGTCCTCGGGCTCATCCAGGTCATGCAGCATCTCGATCACATCGACGAGGTCGGCCGCGGTATTGCCGTGGCTTTTGTCGCGACCATCTATGGGGTTGGCGCCGCCAACATCATCCTGCTACCGGCCGCCGGTAAATTGCGTCAGCGGATCAAGGAACAGCAGGCCACCATGGAGATGATCCTCGAAGGCGTCGTCTCCATCCTCGAAGGCATGAACCCCAACATGATGGAAGTGAAGCTCAGCGCCTTCCTTCCCGGACGAAAGACCACTCCGGGGAAGCCGATGAAGGTAGAACGGGGGGCTGCATGAGACGCCGCGAACGCCGTCACGGACACGTCAACCATGAGCGCTGGCTGGTCTCCTATGCCGACTTCATTACGCTGATGTTCGCCTTCTTCGTTGTGCTCTACGCCAGCTCCCAGGCCGACAAGCGCAAACAGGCCGAGGTCTCGCAGTCGATCAACCAGGCCTTCCGTGCTCTCGGGCTCTTCCAGAACACCAGCGCAACACCCAAGTCCGGTCTTTCCTCCGCGCAGGATGAATCCGTATCGCCGGTCAACGTCGTACTCGGTGAGGAACTGGCCGCCTCGGAAGACGTCAAGCACGACCTCACCCGCATCCAGCACCAACTCGAAGGCAAGCTCTCGAATCAGATCGCGCACCATGTGGTCGCTCTCAAAATGGGCCGCGATGGGCTGGTCATCTCCCTGCGCGAGGCGGGCTTTTACACCAGCGGTTCGGCGACGCCGAACCCCGGCTCTATCAGTGGACTCGACCAGATTGGCCAGACCCTCGCGGCCACGCCATACGATATGCGCATTGAAGGCCATACCGACAACGTGCCCATCCATACCGGGCAGTTCGCCTCGAACTGGGAGCTTTCCGCCGCACGCGCCACGGCCATGGCCGAGCTTTTCATCGATCGCTACCGGATCATACCCGGCCGGCTCTCAGCCGCTGGCTATGCAGAGTTTCATCCTGTCGCTTCGAATGACAGCGAAGAAGGCCGCTCGCAGAACCGCCGCGTCGATGTCATCGTGCTCTCACGCATCAGCGTGCCGGGCGCAAATCCGAATACGGCAGATCCATCTTCCGCTGGAGCAACACACGAGACAGAACCTCCGGCCGCGAAATAGCTAAAATGGGCGCATGCCGCTCACTCCGCAACCGGAGCACGTTTCACCGGGGATCGATGCCCAATCGCTTTACGATCTTGCACTCGACGCTCTCGCCGACGGCGATGTCTCCACAGCCGTTGCGCGCTTCCGTGCCAGCATTGCTGCCGATCCCGCATTCGCCGATGCCCGCCACGGCCTGATCCATGCCCTGCGTGACGCAGGCGAATTCGAGACCGCCATCACCGAAGCTCGTGCTCTCATTGCTGACTACCCGGACGATCCGCTCGGCTATACGAGTCTGTCCATCCTGCTCCAGCAGCAGAACCGCATCGAGGAAGCCGAAGCAGCCGCCCTGCAGGCAAAGCTTGCAGGCTGGAAGCAGCAATTGCGACAGCCATCCGGGGCACCATCCTTCGTCCCTGAACGAAACGAGCCGTGAACAAGCGTGTAACCTCATCCCCGCAACATTCCGCTTCTCACACCGCAGTAATCTCCAGAGATCACGCCCGTCGACTGCGCGCGCTCTATACGCATCTCGCAAAGCACTTCGGTCCCCTTGGCTGGTGGCCTGCCAATAGCGCCTTCGAAGTTGTCATCGGAGCCTATCTCACACAGAACACTGCCTGGACTTCCGTAGAGCGCTCGATCGCCAACCTGCGCGAACATGGTGCGCTGACACTCGATGGGCTGCGCGCACTGCAGGAAGACGAACTGCGCCTGCTCATTCGCCCATCCGGGTATATGATCCGCAAGGCTGCCGCCCTCAAAGTTTTTGTCGCATGGCTCGATGACCGATATGGCGGCTCCCTCGACGCGCTTGCGCAAGCACCCATGGAACAGGCTCGCGTCGAACTGCTGGCGCTGCCCGGCGTAGGTCCGGAGACCGCCGACGCGATCCTGCTCTATGCCCTGCATCAGCCTGCCATGGTTGTCGATGAATATCTCCGCCGCATCGTCACGCGCCACGGTCTGCTTCACGCCAAGCCGCGTCATGCGGAGATTCAGTCGCTCGCCATCGCGGCCTTTCACGGCGATGCTCCCGATAGTCTGGTCCGCCACTTCAACGAATTCCACGCTGTCATCGTCGAAGTGGGCAAGCGCTGGTGCCGCCCGACTCCACGCTGCGAGGAGTGTCCACTCGCCTTCGATCTCAAGCAGATAGGCGGCAGGCCGCTATCCTGATAAAGACATGCTGAAGCTTTTTCTCGCTACCACCAACGCTGGCAAGATCCGCGACTTCTCCGCCGCCGGCCTTCATGACGCCACGCTCGAACCGTTACCCGGCCTCAAAGATGTCCCTGCACCCGAGGAGAATGAAGTCACCTTCTCCGGCAATGCCGTGCTCAAAGCGGTGTACTACAGCCGTCTTGCACCGGGAGAGATCGTTCTCGCCGACGACTCCGGTCTTGAGGTCGACGCGCTCGACGGCCTGCCCGGCGTGCGTTCGGCCCGTTTTGCCGCCGATGCAAACTTCTCGGTGCCCGGCGTCACTGAGACTGACGCCATCAACAACCTTCTACTCCTCAAACGCCTCGATGGCATTCCTGAAGCAAGTCGCGGTGGTCGCTATCGCTGCGCACTGGCGGCAGCCCGCGATGGCAGACTCCTGCTCACCGCCGATGGCTCCGTGGAAGGCCTCATCCTCGGCGCTCCCAAAGGGACCGGTGGCTTCGGCTACGATCCACTCTTCTTCCTGCCGGAATACAACCTGACCATGGCCGAGCTCGATCCCACAATCAAGATCGCGATCAATCACCGAGGCCGCGCCCTGGCAAAGCTCCTGTTAACGCTTTCGGGTGCAGCACTTAGCTAGCCGATCGACCCAATTCCGGAAGAATGCCGAAACCGAAATTCCGACCATTTTGGTCGCAAGTCGTTTCCTTGACGGGCTTTGCGCGGAACACGAATAATAGGTGTTGATCCTTTCACAGATCAACTAAGAGTTTTGCTGACGCAGTTCCGCCTCGGGCCGGTGTCAGCTGCAGCCGTCCGCATCGGCCTCCGGCATCCCTCCGGTTCCCTGTTTCGTGCGGCCATAGGAACCGCCCTCGTGAGAACAGATGTTTTCCGGGGACGAACATCAATCATGCGGATGATTCCGCCAGCCGATACTCAAGGAGTGCGACTGTGAGTGCAGCAACCGCGGTGAACGTCGGCGAAGGCCGCGCGCCCAGCTTCTGGCAATCGACCAACGGCAAGAAGGCCGTTATGGCCGTCACCGGAGCCATCCTTTTCCTCTTCGTCATTGGCCACGTAGCGGGCAACCTCCAGATCTTCGAGGGCCGCGACAAGCTCAACGCTTACGGCCACTTCCTGCACAGCATCGGCGAGATCCTCTGGGTCGTCCGCGCCGTGCTGATTCTGAGCATTGTGCTGCACATCGTCGCGACCGTTCAGCTCGCGCTGCGCAACAAGGCTGCCCGCCCGGTCGGCTACTCGCGCAAGAAGGCCATCAAGTCCTCCTATGCTTCGCGGACGATGTACTGGAGCGGCCCGATCGTGCTCGCCTTCGTCATCTTCCACCTGCTGCAGTTCACCGCCGGCTACATCCATCCCGAGTCGCAGTTTATTGAGGGTGATGTCTATCACAACGTCGTCGCCGGCTTCCAGGTATGGTGGGTTTCGGTGTGGTACATCCTCTCGGTCAGCCTGCTTGGCCTGCACCTCAGCCACGGTCTCTCGAGCCTCTTCCAGTCGCTGGGCTTTCATCATCCGAAGCACACGCCGCTGCTCAAAAAGGCCGCTGTCGTCATCGCGCTGCTCATCACCCTTGGCTACATCTCCATTCCGATTAGCGTTCTGGCGGGGTTTGTAAAGTAATGACACTCGATTCGAAGCTTCCCTCCGGGCCGATTGAAACCGCGTGGCAGCGGACCAAGTTCGACCTCAAGCTGGTTAATCCAGCCAACAAGCGCAAGCACACCCTAATCGTGGTCGGCTCCGGTCTCGCAGGCGGCTCGGCTGCCGCGACCCTTGGCGAGCTTGGCTACAACGTCAAGTGCTTCTGCTTCCAGGATTCGCCCCGCCGCGCGCACTCCATCGCCGCGCAGGGTGGCATCAACGCCGCCAAGAACTACCAGAACGACGGCGACAGCGTCTATCGCCTCTTCTATGACACGGTGAAGGGCGGCGACTTCCGCGCCCGCGAAGGCAACGTCTATCGCCTCGCCGAGATCTCGGTCTCGATCATCGACCAGTGCGTAGCGCAGGGTGTTCCCTTTGCCCGCGAATACGGCGGCGCGCTCACCAACCGTTCGTTCGGCGGCGCGCAGGTCTCGCGTACCTTTTACGCACGCGGACAAACGGGTCAGCAGCTGCTGCTCGGCGCCTACCAGGCGCTGGAGCGCCAGGTGCAGGCCGGCACCGTCACCATGTTCCCGCGCACCGAGATGCTCGACCTCATCGTCATCGACGGTCGCGCACGCGGCATCGTGGCCCGCAACCTGATCACCGGCGAGACCAGCATCCACATTGCCGACGCGGTCATCCTCGGCTCGGGTGGTTATGGCAACGTCTACTACCTCTCGACAAACGCCAAGGGTTCGAACGTCACGGCGAGCTGGCGCGCACACAAGCGCGGCGCACTCTTCGCGAACCCCTGCTACACGCAGATCCATCCGACCTGCATCCCGGTCTCGGGCGACTATCAGTCGAAGCTCACGCTCATGTCCGAGTCGCTGCGCAACGACGGCCGCATCTGGGTGCCGCTGCAGAAGGGCGACAAGCGCTCGCCCGATCAGATTCCCGAGGCGGAGCGCGATTACTATCTCGAGCGCCGCTACCCCAGCTTCGGCAACCTCGTCCCGCGTGACGTCGCCTCGCGTAATGCGAAGGCCGTTTGCGACGAAGGCCGCGGCGTGGGCGAATCGGGCCTCGGCGTCTATCTCGACTTCACGGATGCCATCAAGCGCCTCGGCAAGCACGTCATCCAGGAGCGCTACGGCAACCTCTTCGACATGTACCAGCGCATCACCGACGAAGATCCTTACAAGGTTCCGATGCGTATTTACCCCGCCATCCACTACACCATGGGCGGTCTCTGGGTGGATTACCACCTGCAGAGCACCATCCCCGGCCTGTTCGTGGTGGGCGAGGCAAACTTCTCCGACCACGGCGCGAACCGCCTGGGCGCGAGCGCGCTGATGCAGGGCCTCTCTGACGGCTACTTCGTCATTCCCTACACCGTTGGCAATTATCTGGCCTCGACCAAGCTGGCCAAGGTCGATGCTTCGCATCCCGAAGCGCAGGCTGTGCTCGGCTCGGTCCGCGCGGATGTGCAGAAGCTGCTCTCCATCAAGGGCAAGCGTACCGTCGACTCTTTCCATCGCGAGCTCGGCAAGATCATGTGGGATTACTGCGGCATGTCCCGCACCGCCGAAGGCCTCAAGGAAGCCATCGCCAAGATCGATGTCCTCCGCGAAGAGTTCTGGACGAACGTCAACGTGCCCGGCTCGGGCGATGACCTCAACCAGAGCCTCGAAAAGGCCGGCCGCGTCGCCGACTTCTTCGAACTCGGCCGCCTGATGTGCGTCGACGCACTCGAGCGTAACGAGTCCTGCGGTGGACACTTCCGCGAGGAATACCAGACCCCCGATGGCGAAGCACAGCGCGACGATGAGCACTACTCCTACGTCGCGGCCTGGGGCTACACCGGCATGGGCCAATCGCCGGAGCTCAACAAGGAACCGCTCGAGTTCGACTACGTTCACCCCAGCCAGAGGAGCTACAAGTAATGAAATTGACGCTGAAAATCTGGCGCCAGAAGAGCAAGGGCGACAAGGGCAAGTTCGTCGACTACAAGATGAACGACGTGAACCCCGAGATGTCCATGCTCGAGTGTCTCGATGTTCTCAACGAAACCCTCATCGAGAAGGGCGAAGAGCCTGTCGCGTTCGAACACGATTGCCGTGAAGGCATCTGCGGCTCCTGCGGCTTCATGATCAACGGTGTGGCGCACGGTCCCGAACGCGCCACCACCGTTTGCCAGCTCACCATGCGCCACTTCAAGGATGGCGAAGAGCTGGTGGTCGAGCCTTGGCGTGCCGCGGCCTTCCCCCAGATCAAGGACCTCGTCGTCGATCGCCGCGCCTTCGATCGCATCATCGCTTCGGGCGGCTACGTGTCGGTTTCGACCGGCAACGCCCCTGACGGCAACGTCCACCCCATCGGCAAGGAGATCTCCGACCGCGCCATGGACGCCGCCGCCTGCATCGGCTGCGGAGCCTGCGTCGCAGCCTGCCCCAACGCCTCGGCTGCGCTCTTCACCGGCGCCAAGATCGCTCACCTTGGCATCCTGCCCCAGGGCAAGCCCGAGCAGGATCGCCGCGCCGTCGGCATGGTATCGCAGCTGAACACCGAACTCTTCGGAAGCTGCACCAACATCGGCGAGTGCACCGCCGCCTGCCCGAAGGAAGTGCCTCTCGAAGTCATCGCCATGATGAATCGCGACTACGTGCGCGGCGCCTTCAAGAAGCGCGACGACGAGGTCAAGGTCACGCAGCCTGTAACCGGCTGGGCCAACGGCAGCAAGTAACACTGCTCTCACTCCAAATGCGAAAGGCTTCCGCAGTGTGCGGGAGCCTTTCGCACTGCATCTGCTACTCGTTCCGCAACGCCGAGATGGGGTCAACCCGCGCAGCTTGCCATGCCGGAGCAGCGCTCGCAATCAGCGCCAGGAAGGCCACCAGCAGAGCGACGCAGCCGTAGGTCACCGGGTCGAGAGCCGTCACTCCGTAGAGCAGGCTCTGTACATAGCGCGTGAGCACCGCCGAAGCTGCGAGGCCGATCGCCAGTCCCACCGCGGCGAGGCCAGCCCCCCGCTTCAGCACCAGCCGCAGCACGTCGCCGCGTTGCGCGCCCAAAGCCAGCCGCAGCCCCATCTCGTTCTCCCGCTGCGCCACCATGTAGGCCAGCACGCCGTAGAGACCAAGTGCCGAGAGCAGCAACGCCATGCCTGCAAAGGCACTGAGCAGAACCATCTGGAAGCGCCGGCTGGACGCCGCGCCGGAGAGCAGATCTTCCAGCGTATGCACGTCATAGACCGGAACGTCCCGCCGAAGACCTGCGACCTGCGCACGCACCGCCGGAATCAGCGATACGGGGTCACCCGCTGTACGAATCACCAGAAGCGGTGGCGTAATCACACATTGCGTGATCGGCAGGTAGATAGCCGCCGGCGCCGCGGTCGTGAGACGCTGCCCCTTCACATCGCCCACCACCGCAACAATCCGCCGCATTGGATGAACGTGAACATCGTCCGAGATCTGAGGCGCAATCATCTTGCCCATTGGATCTTCATTCGCAAAAAACTTCTTCACAAAAGCCTGGTTCACGATTGCGACAGGCTGCGATTCGCCAGTATCTGCTGCGCTGAAGTCACGCCCGCGTAGCACCGGAACTCGAAGTGTCGCGAAGAAATTCGGCGTAATCACGCTCACGTCTACGATTGGTCTATCGCCAGGGGCCATCGGCCGATCTGCGAACGCAACATCCACTCCGATACCACTGTTTGCGAGCGGCACGGGAAATGCGCTGGCCACCGAACGCACACCTGGCAAAGCAGCAATCCGTGGCAGCAGCTGATCGTAGAAGCGCACAACTCCCGTCGTGAAATCCTTGTCTCCCGGATAATCCAGCCTCGCTGTCAGCACGTTGCGCCCGTCAAATCCTGGATCGATCGACGTCACACGCAGAAAGCTACGGAGAAATAGCCCGGCCACCACCAGCAACACCAGCCCCAGCGCTGTCTCCGCGATGACCAGTGCAGCATGCAGCCGTTGCTGCCCCCGCCCTGCCGTCGTCGACCGCGTGGAATCTCGCAGCGCCAGTGAAGGATCCAGCTTCGACATCCGCCACGCGGGAAGCACGCCAAAGAGTAGCCCTGTCACGACCGATACACCAACAGCGAAAGCCAGGACAGTGCCATCCACCGTCAACGTGCCGATGCGTGGCAGATCCTTTGGCAACAGCCTGCTCATCGCTTCAAGGAAGAGCGTCGAAAATGCCAGCCCCAGCGCGCCGCCGAGCAGCGAAAGGATCAGTGACTCGATGAGGATCTGCCGCATGATCAGGCCCCGGCTTGCGCCGAGAGCCGCTCGCAGCGCAATCTCGCCGCGCCGCTTTGCCGACCGCGCCAGCAACAGGCCGGCTACGTTCGCGCAGGCGATCAACAACAGCAGACCTACCGCCGCAAAGAGCACATGCAGCGCGGGCCTCACGTCTCCCACCAGCTGTTCCAGTTCGGGCCTCACAAACGCCGAACTCAAGCCCTTATTCGAATCCGGAAATTCCTCCGCCAGGCGCGCATCAATGGTACTCAGATCTGCCTGCGCCTGCTCCGGCGTCACACCGGCCTTGAGGCGTCCGATCACATGCAGCATGTCGTTACCACGCTGCGCGGAGAACGGCGTACCACCCCCTGGATCGAAGGAGTCCTCTGCCAGCGTCATCCACATCTGCGGCCCCGGATTCTCAAGCGGGAAACCCACGCCTGCAGGCATTACGCCAATCACGACACTCGACGCCCCCTCCTGCTGGATTGGACGCCCGACGATGTTCGGATCACTGCCGAAGGCCGACTGCCACAGAGCGTGGCTGAGAATGACGACGTTCCCTGCGTGCTCATCCGCCGCCGTGAAGTCCCGGCCAAGCTCCGGGTGCACGCCAAGCACGTGAAAGAACTCGGACGAGACAATCTCTCCGTTCAGTTCTTCAGCATGCCCCTTCGTTATCAGCTTGAAGGAAGTGTCCCGGTAACTCGCCATCGCCTCGAAGGAGTGATTCTGCGTGCGCCAATCGAAGAAGTCCGGATAGCTGATCGTATTCGGCGTGACCAGTCCACCGTTATGAAAAGCATGCTCAGCCCACATCAGCTGTTCCGAGTGAGGAAACGGCAGCGGCCGCAGCAGCACCGCGTCCACGAGGCTGAAGATGCCGGTGGCCGCGCCAATGCCCAGCGCAAGGGTGAGCACCACAGTGAGGGAGAAGCCCGGATTCTTGCGGATCTGGCGGGCAGCGAGTCGCAGTTGAGAGAAGAGATCGATCATGGCGGTTCCGTCAGATCTATGTGCACGATCCGTGCCAGAGGGACCGCCGCTAAGTAATTGATTCTTTGTGCCAGCATGAGGCGTCTCCTGTCCGTATCCGGAGAACGGTGTTCACCCTGAGACATATCTAAGGGCGACTGAGCACGCAAAAGGGGAGAGCCCGATGGCTCTCCCCTTTTAAGAATCGACCGGAGACGAGTTAGATCGCCTGGACGTTCTCGGCCTGCAGGCCCTTGGGGCCGCTCACCACGTTGAACTGCACACGCTGCGCCTGCTGCAGGCTGCGGAAGCCGTTCGAATTGATGGCCGAGAAATGCACGAAGATGTCTTCGTTGTTGACGTCGCGGGTGATGAATCCGAAGCCCTTGGCGTCATTGAACCACTTAACGATACCCTGTTCCATTTGGGGTGTTCCTTTGGTGTTGATTTGCGCTTGAAGATTTCGAGGAAGGTGTATCGGCAGGCAGTGCTTTGAAGGGCATTACAACCGGTGTTACCCACTCGGGTACGAGCGTACCCTTAGTATAGCCCAAATCACAAAATGACGTCCGAGTCACCCTTTTTTTAGACCCTTCTCAACGCTCGAAAATACCGGCAAATTTCGTCCGGTAATACGCAAAAACCACCAGCCAAAGTACGGTGCAGAGCAGGCCCATCTGGATCCCGGTATGGAACAGGAAAAGATGAAAGAGCAGGATGTTCACCAGAATCGGACCAAAGATGAGCAGCCCGAGCGGCACGAAGAAACCGGTCAGCAGCAGAATGCCGCCCAGCACCTGCAACGCCGCGACAATCTGCATGTAATGTGACTGACTTAACACCGTCACAAACTCACCGGCAGCACCGGGCGGCACCATATTCGAACCCGGCAGGAAGTGGAAAAACACATTCAAGCCAAAAACCACGAAGGCCAGTCCCAGCAGAATCCTTGCGATGATCGCAGCAATCTTCACGTGCGGTCCTCCATGACGATGGGTACCTTTGTACGCCACAAGCGATACAAAATACAGGCTCTAGCGATGGGCAGTCGACTCATCCGCATAAAACGCTTCGATCTCTGAAGCGTATTTCTCCGCGATGACACGGCGCTTTAGCTTCATACTCGGGGTCAATTCGCCGGAGTCAATCGCCCACTCAGTTAGAACAAGTCGGAAGCGCTTGATGCTTTCGTAATTCGAGAGCCCCGCATTCACCTCGTCGATAATCGCCTGGTAGCGCGCGGCCACTCGCGCATCACTCAGCAGTTCCCTGCGCGTCATCGCCGTGATGCCTTCCGTCCGCGCCCAAGCCTCCAGCGCAGCGAAGTTTGGAGAGATCAAAGCAGCCGCGAACTTGTGCCGGTCGCCCACCAGCGCAGCGCCGCCTACAAGCAGGTGCGACTTCAACCGGTTCTCGATCGGCTGAGGCGCGATCAGCTTCCCGCCTGAAGTCTTCAGCAGCTCCTTCTTACGGTCGGTGATGTAAAGAAAACCATCCACATCCGCGTTTCCAATATCTCCGGTGCGAAACCAACCTTCGGCGTCGAAGCTCTCTTCCTCATGCGGCGCACGCTTCCAGTAACCGGAGAAGACATTCGGACCTTTCACCAGAAGCTCTCCGTCCTCGGCGAAGCGGTACTGCACCTGTGGCAACGCCTTCCCCACCGAGCCCATGCGGTAGGCAGACGGCGTGTTAATCGCCAGCACCGGCGAGGTCTCCGTCAGCCCGTAGCCTTCCAGAACACGAATCCCAACCGAGGCAAACCACTCTGCCGTGTCCTTTCCGAGAGGGGCGCCGCCCGAAATGAAATAGCGCACACGGCCTCCGAAAAAGTCCGTCACTTTGCTGTAGACAAGCTTGCGCGCCAGCTTCCAGCCGATCGCACCCGGCGCCTGGCCGCGTGCGATCTCGGGCTTGTGCCTGCTTCCGGTTCTTACCGCCCAGTCGAAGATGCGTTTTTTCGCCGGTGACAACCCGGCTTTGCGCTCGACTTCCTGCCTGACTTTTTCGTAGACCCGCGGCACGGCGACCATGACGGTCGGCCGCACCTCGGCCAGTGCAGAAGGCAGCTGCTCGAAGGCCGCGCAGTAGGCCACGGTCGCCAGCTTTGTGTAGATCGCGTAATCGAGATGCCGTGCCGTGATGTGGGAGAGCGGCAGAAAGGAGACACAGCTGTCGTTCTCGCCAATCTCGAAGCCCAGCAGCGACTCGTTCAGATTCGAGGCGATATTGCCGTGCGTCAGCGCCACGCCTTTTGACTCCCCCGTAGTGCCTGAGGTGTAGATCAGGGTTGCCACATCGTCAGGCTGCACGTCGTAGGCATGACGATCGAACTCCGCATCGCGGCCTGTCACGATGTCCGCGCCTTCGAGGAGCGTAGCTAGCGGAATGCCGTCCGGCGTCCCAACGTTGTCCATCACCACGATGCGCTCGATGGACGTCTCACCACGAATTGCGGCTACTTTTTCGTACTGCGCGCGAGACGAGACAAATGCCACGGTCGCACCGGAGTCCGCCAGAAGCGTTGCCGTCTGCTCCGCGTGCAAGGTGGGATAGATCGGCACGTCAATCGCCCCGATTGCGAGCGCCGCGAAATCCACGACAGCCCATTCCCAGCGATTTTCCGCCAGAATCGCGACCCGGTCCCCTTTGGATATGCCCCAGTCGTGCAGCACCCGCGCCAGCCTGCGGACACGCTGGTACACCTGCCCGCTCGTAATGGGTTCCCACTTGAGGCTCCCGCCCGCTTCAGCGACCGGAGTCAGCATCACCCGCGCCCGCTCGCCGGCGGTGAGCAGGAAGAAAATGTCGTTCAATGTCTGCAGATTTGCCACGGCGCACCACTCTAGCGGAGCCGCGCAAGCACAGACAAGCCTGTCCGAAGCCGCCCGTGCAATTTTGCCGCCCCATTCCAGATGCAGCCCTGCTAGCCTATATGTGTATGAAAATCGGTGTTCTTGTCTTCCCCGGCTCCAATTGTGACCATGACACGTATCACGTCATCTCCGAGCTCGCCCATCAGCCGGTTACGTTCCTCTGGCATGATTCCTCCAGCCTCGAGAACTGCGACGCCATCCTCGTCCCCGGCGGTTTCGCCTACGGCGACTACCTCCGCACCGGCGCTATCGCCCGTTTCTCGCCCGTCATGCAGTCGGTAAAGAAGTTCGCCGCCGACGGCGGCCTGGTTCTCGGCATCTGCAACGGCTTCCAGATCCTCTGCGAATCCGGTCTGCTGCCCGGCGCGCTCATGCGCAATGCCGGCCTCAAGTACATCTGCAAGCAGGTTTACCTGCGTACCGAGACGACCGAGACGCCGTTTACGCACCAGTTGAACAAGGGCGACGTGGTCAAGATTCCCATCGGTCACATGGAAGGCAACTACTTCTGCGACGATGCAACGCTCGCGCAGCTCCGCGACCAGGATCGCGTGGCCTTCCGCTATGCCACCCCTGAAGGCGAGATCACCCGCGACGCAAACCCCAATGGCTCGCTCGATAACATTGCAGGCATCCTCAGCGAGGGCCGTAATGTTCTTGGCATGATGCCCCATCCCGATCGCTCGAGCGAAGCCTTGCTCGGCTCGGCCGATGGTTTCAGGATTTTCCAGTCCCTCGTCTCCTCGCTCGCCGGACAGACGGCAGCGACCCGCTAACCGGAACCGGCCACTCGCGCAGGGATTGCATCCATGATCGATATCCATCACCACCTGCTCTTCGGTCTCGATGACGGCTCGCCCGACATCGAGACTTCGGTAGCCATGGCAGAGGCGGCAATTGCAGACGGCATCACCCATGTCGTCTGCACGCCCCATGCGAGCGGCCGCTACGAGTACAAGCCGGAGCTCAACCAGGAACGGCTTGAGGCATTGCGAGAGCGTCTCGGTGACCGGATCACCCTCGGACTCGGCTGCGACTTCCATCTTTCTTACGACAACATCGAAGACGCGCTTAAGAACCGCAGCCGGTACACCATCAATCAGAAGAAATACCTGCTGGTTGAGTTCAACGACTTCATGATTCCGCAGAACATCACGGAAGTCTTTTATGAGCTCACCATCGCGGGTCAGCGGCCGATCATCACTCACCCCGAGCGCAACGCCGTGATCCAGCGCAATCCCGAGCGCATGAAGGATTGGATCCGCGAGGGCGCGCTGGTGCAGTTGACGTCATCTTCGCTCACCGGTCGCTTCGGCAAGACTGCGCAGTCGCTCTCACACCAGTTTCTTGAGAAGAACTGGGTCCACTTCCTGGCGACCGACGCACACAACCTCACCTCACGTCCGCCAAAGCTCAGCGAAGGTTACGAAGTGCTTGAGAAGCGCTATGGTAAGGAGACCGCCGAACGCCTTTGCGTCGCCAACCCGCGCGCGGTTTTCTATGGGGAGGATCTGCCTCGCCAGCCACGGTCTCTCGACATCGGCGAGGATGATGGTGGACGCCCTGAAGCCAGGAAAGGCTTCTTCGGCAGGCTGTTTTCGCGCGGCTGACCCCAGCCGCGCGCCAGTTCCGACTAAAGCCCGAGACCGCCGTCCACGCCAAGCAGTTGGCCGGTGATGAAATGCGGGCCCGAAGCAAAGAACACCACCGCTGCCGCCACTTCCTGCGGAGAGCCGTTGCGCTGCATCGGCGTTTTCTTTGCGAAGTGCTCGTACTCGGCTGAGACTTCCCCGTTCACAATCATTCCCGGTGCGACGCAGTTCACGCTGATCTCAGGCGCAAAGGCCTTCGACATTGTCTGCGTCAGCATGTGCAGCGCCGCCTTCGATGTGCAGTAGTGCGCGTGCGTAGGCCAGGGATGAATCCCGCCCAGCGAACCGATGTTGACGATCCGTCCGCGCGCCGCCTTCAGGTACGGATGCGCAGCCTGCGCTGCCAGAAAAGGGCCACGGGTGTTCGTCTCGAACATCGCATCCCACTGCTCCACACTGATGTTCTCGATCGCCGCGGTCTCGAATCGGCCGGCGTTGTTCACCAGCACATCCAGACCACCGAGAAACTCTGCAGCGTCCTTTACGGCCTGCCGGATGCTTTCGGGCTTCCGAAGATCGGCATGCACCGCGCTCGCGCGGACACCTTTTTCCTGAAGCTCTTCCACCGTCCGCGCCGCCACATCTGACGATTCACGGTAAGTGATCACCACATCGGCGCCTTCAGACGCCAAAGCCAGCGCGATGCTGCGCCCAATTCTCTTTGCAGCGCCGGTTACCAGCGCTTTCTTTCCAGCGAGAGATGACATATATCTCAATTTTAAATGCCGATAAAAACATTGCGCCTGGCGCAGACAGCCTTTTTGCCGTCTGCTACATCAAAGCCCCTGTTCTTCCATAAATCCGGAGCTACGCAAGTCGGTGTCCGCCCCTTACGACCGTCCTGATTCCCCTATGCGGGATCCTCTCTCTGCCCTTGCTTCTGCTCGTACCCGCGAACCGCTTCTGACGGCCGGTCTCCTTCTTGTCCTCGTCATTATCTGCGCCAACTCATGGTTTGCACTGCGCTCCATCCAGGTCCTGAACGAGAGCGAGTACTGGGTCGCACATACCTGGGAGGTCATTCAGCAACTGGAGCGCGTCATCAGCTCCGCAAAGGATGCGGAGACCGGCAGCCGCGGTTTTCTGCTCACCGGGGATGACACCTACCTCGAGCCCTACACTCAGGCTCGCCACGATCTTCCGGCAGCCATCGACCAGGCCCAGCAACTCACCATCGATAACCCTGTTCAGCAGCGCAACATTACAGAATTGCGCGCGGTCACGGAAAGCCGCCTCCAGCTTCTCGAAGATGGAATCGAAGGCAAACGCAGCGGCGATGCCACTCCCCTTCAGCTGATGGTTCTGAGCGGCACCGGCAAGGCCGAGATGGACCACATGCGCCAGCTGATCGACGCCATGCAGTCGGAAGAGAAGAGCCTGCTCCAGCAGCGCACCTCGCGCTCCTCGACGGCCCGTCGGCAGGCCATCTGGACAGTTCTCTTCGCCAGCATCTTCGATGTCGCAATGATCGGCCTGGCCTTCTGGCTGCTGACCCGCGAACGCGGCCTGCGCCAACGCGCGGACCTCGCTGCAGAGCGCCTCGAAAAGCTCCAGTCGATCAGCGACACTGGCCTGAACCGCCTGGACAGCAGCGAGCTGACCACAGCACTTACCGGCCGCCTGCGTGCCGTGCTCCAGGCGGACGGCGTCGTGATTTGTAACTGGCACGATGGCGAAATCGAAGTCGTGCATGGCGACGGTGTCCCCGTTCGTCCTGGCCGCAAGGTGCGGCTCGACCCCGCCGGCCCGCTCTATCGCGCCGGCTCGGAAAAACGCCTCGTTGTCGCGCAGGGCGCTGAGTCCAAGGCCATCCCGCTCACCGGCCTCAGCGCAAATATGGCGGCTGTTCTGGTGGCGCCGGTCATCGTAGCCGGTGAAGTTCGCGCCCTGCTTCTTGCAGGCACCCACAAAACGGGATTCTTCACCTCGCAGGATGAGCAGCTTCTTGTCCTCGCCGCTGACCGCATCGGCCTCGCGATCGACCGAGCCCGGGCTTATGAGGCGGAACGCACGGCCCGCGAACAGGCCGAAGCCTTGGCCGCCGAGGTCACTACTCTCAACTCAGAGCTTGAAGACCGTGTGCGCGTCCGTACCGCCGAGCTCGAGGCAACGAATCGCGAGCTCGAAGCATTCAGCTACTCGGTTTCCCACGATCTCCGTGCCCCGCTTCGCTCGGTCGATGGCTTCAGCCTCGCGCTCGAAGAGGACTTCCTAGAGTCGCTCAATGAAGAAGGCCGCGACTTCATCCGCCGCATCCGCACCGGCGTACAGCGCATGGGACAGCTCATCGATTCCCTGCTCCAGCTCTCGCGCATTACGCGCGCCGAGATCAGCCGTGAAGACTTCAGCCTGAGTGAGCTGGCGGACGATGTAGCCCGTGAGCTGGCGTCCCAGAATTCCGAACGCTCCCTGGACTTCCACATTCAGCCGGGGATGGACGTCAACGCCGACCCGAGGCTGCTGCGCGTCGCGCTGGAAAACCTCATCGGCAACGCCGTCAAGTTCACCGCTCGCAAGCCGGAAGCCGTCATCGAGGTCGGATATTTCCCCGAATCCGACGAGTATTACGTCCGTGATAACGGCGCCGGCTTCGATATGCAGTACGCGAATAAACTTTTTGTCGCCTTCCAGCGTCTCCATGGCGACAAGGACTTCAAAGGTTCGGGCATTGGCCTCGCCACCGTCGCCCGCGTCATCCGCCGCCACCATGGCTCCATGCGTGCCGAAGCGCAACTGAATGAAGGCGCAACCTTCTGCTTTACTTTAAGATAGAGGTGCCATGCCAGAGCCTTTGAAAACCATCCTCCTCGTCGAAGACGACCCCGACCACGAAGTATTAACCATTCGCGCGCTGCGCAAATCCAATATCGCGAATGAAATCCGGGTCGCACGGGACGGTGAGGAAGCCATCCGCATTCTTTTCGGCTCTGACCCCGACTCGCTGCAGTCCGCACCGCAGGTCATCCTGCTCGACCTCAAGCTGCCGAAGATCGACGGCCTCGAAGTTCTGCGCCGCATCCGCGAAAGCGACAAGACACGAATGCTGCCCGTTGTGATTCTCACCTCCTCGGACGAAGAAAGCGACATCGTGCGCAGCTATCGTCTTGGCGTCAACAGCTATATCCGCAAGCCTGTCAATTTCAACGAATTTGCGGAAGCTACCCGGCAGTTAGGCATGTACTGGCTGGTATTGAACGAATGCCCACCTCTCAGCAACTAAACGGCACCCCATTACGCGTCCTCCTCGTTGAGGACAATGCAGATGACGCTTTCATCCTCGAGCGTCATCTGCGCCGCGCTGGCTATAGCGTTTTCGTGCGCCGGGTCGAAACAGGCGAAGACATGCGCGAGGCGCTCAGCGCCGAGTCTGCCTGGAATGTCATCCTCGCCGACTATCATCTGCCCACGTTCAGTGCGCCCGCCGCTCTTACCCTACTCAAGTCCACCGGGCACGATATTCCTTTCATCATGATGTCCGGCGCTGTCGACGAAGAGACAGCGGTCTCTGCCATGCGCGCCGGCGCTCACGATTACATCGCGAAGCAGAACCTCGCACGCCTTGTCCCTGCGATCGAGCGCGAGGTGAAGGAAGCGGAAGCCCGCCGGGCCCGCCGCCAGACAGAGTCCGCTCTTCGCTCGATGGAAGAACGTTTCCATCGCCTCGTCGAGGCGATGCCTCTCGCTCTGCTGATCAGCGATATCGATGGCCGCATCACTTACGCGAACCAGGGCATCGAGAACCTGCTCGGCTACTCGCAGGCGGAAATCGCCAGTGGCGCGGTAACACTTTCGCGCATCTTCGGAACCTCCGGCATCGGGCTTCCCTGCGCGGTTGGTCCATCCAAGACCAGCGAGCCCGCGGAAGTGGAATGCATCAACGCCTCAGGAGCGCGCGTCCCTGTTCTTGTGGGTTCGGCCGAGCTCAATCCCGGATCACAGGACAGCGCCCCGCAGATCGCCGCTTTTCTTGTGGACCTTACCGAGCAGCGCCGAAGCCAGGAAGTCCTTCGCCGCACCGAGAAGCTGGCGGCGGCAGGCAGGCTCGCAGCCTCCATCGCGCACGAAATCAATAACCCGCTCGAAGCGGTGACGAACTGCCTCTATCTCCTTGGCCAGATGCAGTTCGACGAGCAGGCCCGTACCTTCCTCGATCTTGCGCAACGCGAGTTGAACCGCGTCGTCCACATCACCACCCAGACGCTACGCTTCTATCGCCAAAGCACCAAGCCCATTGAAACCGACCTGCACGAGCTGCTCGAAACCGTCGTCGCTCTCTATGAAGGCCGCCTCCGTTCACAGTGCATCCAGATCGAGCGCGAATACGGCCAGCTGCCTCCGGTCGTGGTGCATGACGGCGAGATTCGCCAGGTCATGGCCAACCTGCTCGGCAACGCGATCGATGCGATGGCCTCCAGCGGGGGCCGCCTCGTTCTACGCACTGCAGTCAGCCGCGACTGGGCGACCGGCCGGGAAGGTTTCTCCTTCACCATTGCCGACACCGGCACCGGCATCGACGCGGCCACGCGCGCCCATCTTTTTGAGCCGTTCTACTCCACCAAGGGCATCACCGGCACCGGTCTCGGCCTCTGGGTAAGCCGCGGCATCGTAGAAAAGCACGGAGGCCGCATTTCGCTGCGCTCGCATGCCGCGCAGAACGGGGGCACCGTATTCCGCATCTTTCTGCCCTTCGCCGCACCGCCTGTCGAGATCGCCAGCACGCCGTTGTTACAAGTCACCGCCTGAGCGAAGACACAAGCAACGTTCCTGTCCCCGCGTGCCTCTGAACGAGAAAATACCGTCTCAGAGGATCGCGAGGACGTTCGATGGAACTCAAGCTTCTACCCGGGAAGCCTTACCCGCTTGGCGCAAAGTGGGATGGCACCGGGGTTAACTTCGCTCTCTTCTCGGAAAACGCCACCGGCGTCGAGCTTTGTCTCTTCAACGAGAACGACGAGCAGACCCATCGCCTGGAACTGCGCGAGACCACAGCGTTCGTATGGCACTGCTATATCCCCGGCGTGCATCCGGGCCAGCGCTACGGCTATCGCGTTCACGGCCCATGGAATCCCGAGCAGGGACAGCGCTTCAATCCCGCAAAGCTTCTCGTGGACCCTTATGCGCAGGCCATCTCCGGCCGCGTCGACTGGAGCCAACCGATCTTCCCTTATCAGTTCGGAGGAGAGGACGCCGATCTCAATCGCGATGAGCGCGACAGCGCCGCAGGCGTGCCGAAATGCATCGTAGTCAATCCTTACTTCGACTGGGAGCATGACCACCCGCTGCGCACGCCGCTCGCGGACTCAGTGATCTATGAGACCCATGTGCGCGGCTTCAGCATTCAAAACCCCGAGGTCCCCGAACAACTGCGCGGCACCTATGCCGGGCTTGCATCGCCTGCCAGCCTGCGCCACCTGAAGAAGCTTGGAGTCACGGCCATCGAACTGATGCCGGTGCATCACTTCGTCAACGACAGCCACCTCGTCGAGAAGGGCCTCACCAATTACTGGGGCTACAACACCCTCAGCTATCTCGCGCCCGCTGGCCGCTATGCCGCAACTGGAGAAGACGGCAACCAGGTCTCCGAGTTTAAGGCCATGGTCAAGGCTCTGCATCGCGAGGGCATCGAGGTCATCCTCGACGTGGTCTATAACCACACTGCGGAAGGCAATCATCTTGGGCCGATGCTCTCCATGCGTGGCATCGACAACGCGACCTACTATCGCCTTGTCGCCGACAATCCGCGCTATTACATGGACTACACCGGCACCGGCAACAGCCTCAATGTGCGCCATCCACAGGTGCTCAAGCTCATCATGGACTCGCTCCGTTACTGGGTCACCGAGATGCATGTCGATGGCTTCCGCTTCGATCTTGCCGCCACTCTCGCGCGCGAGTTGCATGACGTCGATCGCCTCAGCGGCTTCTTCGATATCATTCACCAGGATCCGACGCTCGCCGACGTCAAGCTCATCGCAGAGCCATGGGACGTAGGCGAGGGCGGCTACCAGGTCGGCAACTTCCCGATCCTGTGGGCGGAGTGGAACGGCAAATATCGTGACACAGTGCGGCGTTACTGGAAGGGCGACGACGGCCAACTCTCCGACCTCGGCTATCGCCTCACAGGATCGAGCGACCTGTATCAGCACGATGGCCGCCGCCCCTATGCGAGCATCAACTTCATCACCGCGCATGACGGCTTCACTCTGCATGACCTCGTCAGCTACAACGACAAGCACAACGAGGCCAACGGCGAGAACAATCAGGACGGCGCGAACGACAACAACTCCTGGAACATGGGCGCTGAGGGCGAGACTCATGACGAGGGGATCTGCTACGCGCGACAGCGGCAGATGCGCAACCTCATGGCGACGCTTCTTCTGTCACAGGGCGTACCCATGATCTCCGGCGGGGATGAGATCTGCCGCACGCAGGGCGGCAACAACAACGCCTACTGCCAGGACAATCCCATCAGCTGGTATGACTGGTCCCCCACAGAGGAAAAAGAGGCGATGGTGGCATTCGTCTGCCGGCTCATCGAGATGCGCAAGACGCATCCGAACCTGCGTCGCAGAAAGTTCTTCCAGGGCCGCGCCATTCACCACTCCGCCGATATCGCCTGGTACGGCACGAACGGCAAGGAGCTGAGCGAGGCCGCGTGGAATGCCGGCTGGATTCGCAGCTTCGGTATGCTGCTCAACGGGCAAACACTCGAGGCCACTGACGAGCTCGGCAACCAGGTGAGCGACGACACCTTCCTGATCCTCTTCAATGCGCATCACGAGGCCGTGAGCTTCGCTCTTCCGCGGCCGCCCGCCGGTGGCCGCTGGCGCGTCACCATGAACACCAACGACCTCGCCAATCCGTTCAAAACGGTGCATACCCGCACGCGCATCAAGGTCGAAGGCCGCTCGACGATGTTGCTCTGCGAGAAGAAGGCGAAGGAAAACATCCTGCCCTGAAGGCTTGCATCATGCGTGGGCTGGCAGCTGACTACTTAGCGCACCGGCCCCGCATGCTTCTTCAACTCTGCCAGGGGATAGAAGGTGCCGCGCCACTGGACTCCGCCGCGCGAGAGCGTAACAACCATTGAGCGCAGAATGGAATAGACCATCACGCACAGCCCGATGGGGAAGGTCACGCAGTACCACGTGGCGATACCGGTATAGCGGCGGTAATAGCGATAAAGCAGGAACAGCATCAGCAGAACCGTCACTGCCGGCCAGACCAGCGCGTGCCCTAACGACGCTGCCGCAAATGGTCCTACGCAAAATGCCGTCATGCCTGCGCACGCCAGTACAGTGATCCATACGGTAAAGCGGAAGACCGCGAAGAAATTCTTCGTGATGTTGCGGACCATGCCGGCGAGTCCCACAGCCCAGCGCACTCGCACCATGCCCTTGCCGAAGGCCACGCGCTGACGGTATCCCTGCCGCTTTACCTCGACGCCAAAGCGCAGATCCTCAAGCACCTCAAGCCTCAGCGCCTCAAAGCCACCCATCGCGCGATACACATCGGCGCGCACCATGTTGAAGGCGCCCACGCCGATCGACTCCTTCGCCTTCGGATCGGGGATCTTCCAGAAACGCGACGAAAGCGCAGCGATGCCTTGAAAAACGGCAATCATCATACGTTCGCCGAACGACTTCAGAATCAACGTCGGAAATACGACGAGATGATCGGCCTCATGCTCCTTGGCCACGCGCCCTTCCGCGAAGTTCACAGCACGGAGCAGCGAGTCGGGCGTGTAGAAGATGTCCGCATCCGTAAAGAGCAGCCATCGTCCCGAGGCTTGCCGCGCGGCACAAGCCATCGCATGCGTCTTGCCCATCCAGCCTTCAGGCAATGCTTCGATATGCACAACGCGCATCAGGCGGCCGGCTGCCGTTGCCTCGGCCGCCACGCGATCCATGATCGCGCCGGTCGCATCGGTCGAGCGATCGTTCACTGCGACGATCTCGATCGTCAGCCCCTCGACCGCCAGCAATGTGCGCAGCGCAGCTTCGACCGCTTCTTCTTCATTTTTCGCCGGTACGATCACCGAGATCTCCGGCGTCTCGCTCTTTTCGCGCGGCAGACCGAACCGCGCATCCAGCAGATCGGGGATTCGGGGCAGGTTCCGCAGCGCCTGCAGCGTCGAAACCACCCACAACAGCGCAATCAGCCAGTCCACTGACAGCAGGGCTACGTGCATCGTCGTTCTATTTCTCTTCCTCAAGCGGCATCGCAAAGCGCGCCCCTGAAAACAAAATGATCCCTGAAATAAAGAGCGCCACAACCGTGATGCTCAGTCCCACGCGCAGATTGAACCTGTCCGACAGCAGCCCGACCAGATGAGGCGAGGAAGCATCACCCAGCGCGTGAATAAGAAAAAGGTTCAGCGAAATCGCCGTGGCGCGGATCGGCGCTGCAACCGAGTTCACAATCGCTGCATTCAGCGGCCCATTGCCAAGAAACAGGAAGAACTCTGCCGCGAAGGCCGCCGGAATCAGCAGCTTCAATGGTCCGAAGAGCACCAGCGCCACAAAAGGGATCGAGAGCAGCGAACCCCATCCCGAAACGAGATAGAGCGCGCGATGATTTCGCCGCATCCATCGCTGCGCAAGCCATCCACCCACAGCCGTTCCAACAAGGCCGTCTACCACAGTCACTGCGCCTGCAACGGTCCCAGCCTGCCCAACACTCATGCCCGCGAAGCGATGAAAGAAAGTCGGCAGAAACGTAGAGAGAGCGCCGACCGCGAACGTCCATGCAGCGAGCCCGAGCGTTGCCGTCCAGAAGGACGGATTCTGCCGCAGCCCGCGCAGCGTGGCGCGATTCTCTGTCGCCTGCAGGCGATCCGCACTGCCCTGCTTCGGCTCCTTCAAAAAGAAGAATGCAATGGCGATGAGCACACCCGGCAATGCCGCCACATAAAACGGTGCGCGCCACCCGTAATGATCTCCCACGATTCCGCCGGTGAGATAACCCAGCGCGCCGCCGATCGGAATCGTCAGGTAGAAGATGCTGAGCACGCGATTGCGTGCCGTCTCCGGATAGAAGTCCGCCAGAAGCGACGGCGCGAAGATGCTGAAGGTCGCCTCACCGACGCCCACCAGGGCATGCCGCAGCAGCAGCGTCTCATAGCTATGGACCTTCGCCGTGTAGAGCGTAGCCACGCTCCATAGCAGAGCACTGATGATGATCAGGGGTTTGCGGCGAAAACGGTCCCCGAGCCACCCCGTCAGCGGTGCGGCAAGCATGTATGTGAAGAAGAACGCCGAAGTCAGCAGCCCCATCTTCGCGTCGTTTACGCCGAACTCCCGCTGCACCAGCGGCTGCACACCCGGCAAGATGTAACGGTCGATGAAATTTAAGAGGTTGAGCGCTGTGAGAAGAAACAGCGCAAGCCCTGCCGTGCGCGCGGCAGGAATTCGTGCGCTCGCTTGGGTGGCTGCAGGCATTCCGATGAACTAGAGGATAGCTGAAACCGTGAATCTAGGTTGAGTCCTGACAAAGAAACGCGGCCCGTTCGAACCGGCCGCGTCTTTGTTGTGATCCTGCTGAAGACTATTCTTCGATTTTGGGCCGGGGCCAGCGAGCCTCGACGATGGTCGAGATGCCGCCACGCGGACGAAAATCACCGGTCACAACTGCCCAGACCGGGTCGCACGCCTTCACCACATCTTCGAGGATCTGGTTCACGACGTTTTCCTGAAAGATGCCCAGATTGCGGTAGCAGAAGAGATATTCCTTCCACGACTTGAGCTCAAGGCAGCGTTCGCGGGGCATGTAGCGCAGCTTGATGACGCCAAAATCCGGCAGGCTGGTCTTGGGGCACACCGAGGTGAACTCCGGATCGTCGATCAGGATCTCATAGGCCGGGAATTGGTTCGGCCAGGTGTCGATCGGAGGAAACGCGAAGTCGAGACCTGCGCTGGCGTGGTCGTCGGTGTAGCCGGTGCGCTGGGTATTGGATGTGCTCATACCCCGATTGTAGAAGATCTCGACGCAAACCCGACGGAGCGAGCTTCTGCTTTCTGTCGTTCCCGGTGGTCCGGAACTGTGTCAGACATCACACAGTCGCATATTTTTTGACGCCCACTCCCATCTTCAGGAGTCTTATATACTTACAAGGTTTTGAGGTGGTTTTCACCCACGCATGGTTACGAAGAGTAAATCGCGAAATACCCGTTGGATTTGGCTGGCGACTGCCATTGCCCTGCTGCTGATCTTTTACGGCGTCCATATGCTGACGCGCACCAAGGTGCCCATCCGTGTCGCGGAGGCCGAGCGCGGCGAGCTTCGCAGCACGACCTCCACCAATGGCAAGGTCGAGCCCCAGGTCAACTTTGAAGCGCACGCCCCCTTCCCTGGCGTCGTCAAGGCGCTGTACGTGCATGAAGGCGAGAAGGTGAAGGCAGGCCAACTGCTGCTCGAACTGGACGACTCCGATGCGCGCGCGCACGTCGCCGCCGCTCTTGCCACGCTGCGTGCCGCGCAGTCCGGCTATAGCGACACCCTCGCCGGCGGCACACAGGAAGAGCGCCTCTCACTGAACAGCGATCTTGCCAAAGCGCAGATGGATCGCGATCAGGCAGCGCGCAGCCTGGCTACGCTTGAGAAGCTCCAGCTTACCGGCGCCGCTTCCGCCAATGAAGTGAGCAGCGCAAAAGATCGTCTTGCCGCCGCGGATCAGTCGCTCGCTTCGACGCAACAGCGCAAGACCAACCGCTACAGCTCCGGCGACGTCGGCCGTTCAAAGAGCACGCTCGAAGAGGCACAGGCGGGCTACGCCGCCGCGCTCGACAGCCTGAATCAGGCGCACGTGCATGCTCCCTTTGACGGCACGGTGTATGCCCTGCCCGTCTCCCGTACTGAATACGTCCAGCAGGGTGATCGTCTGCTGCAGATGGCCGATCTCGAAAAGATGCAGGTACGCGGTTATTTCGATGAGCCGGAGATCGGCAAGCTGAAGGTTGGTCAGCCTATCACCATCGCCTGGGATGCGCGCCCCAGTGAGATCTGGCATGGCTCCGTCTCACGCGTGCCATCCACGATCATCACCTACGGCACCCGCAACGTGGGTGAAGTACTCGTAACGCTCACGGACGCGGACGGCAACCTGCTCCCTGCTACCAACGTGCGCATCACCGTCACCACGGCAAACGAGAGCGACGCACTTTATATTCCGCGCGAAGCCCTGCACACCGAGGCTGGCCAGGACTACGTCTTCCGCGTAGACAAGGGTATCCTCCATCGCGTCATCGTCATCCCCGGCAACATCAACCTGACCCAGGTTGAGATCCGCAGCGGCCTCAAGCAGGGCGATGTCGTCGCGCTGAGCAGCACCAACGGCCAGCCGCTGGGCAACCGCACGCCAGTCACCCCCGTGCAGTAGGTAGCGTTCGATTGTTTCGTCCCCGCACTCTCGTTCTGGCAGCGGCGCTGGTGACCACCACCATCGCCGCGCACGCCCTGTCTGCGACAACCACGGGCGAGGCACAGGATGCCCTCAACCGTGGCCAGGCGGATCGCGCCCTTAGCATTCTCAATGACGATCTTCAGCAGAATCCCACAGACGCCCTCGCGCTGAACCTGCGCTGCCGGGTTTATTACGCGGAAGAGCGCTGGGATGAAGCCATCGGCGACTGTGCCCAGGCCGTGCGTCTCTCGCCGCAGAACAGCAATTTCCATCTCTGGCTCGGCCGCGCGTACGGCGAAAAGGCCAGCCGCGTAAATTTCGTTACCGCCTACAAGATTGCCAAGCTTACCCGCGAAGAATTTGAAGCTGCCGCCAGCCTCGACCCTCACAACGGAGAAGCTCTCTCGGACGTTGGCCAGTTTTATATCGAAGCACCGGCGGTACTCGGCGGAGGCGCCTCCAAGGCGCAGGCTGTAGCGCAGCAACTCCAGGCCTATGCCCCGATCCGCGCACACGAACTCCTGGCCCGCATCGCCGAACAGAAAAAAGACTACGGCACCGCAGAGCAGGAGTTCCGTCAGCGGGTCACACTCGCAGCCGACCTCACGCCCGCTGATGCCGCCCAGACATGGATGGATCTCGGCAGTTTCTACCGTCGACGCGCGCAGTGGGATCAAATGGAGTCCGCCTTGCTCAGCGGAGCGAGCAAGGCTACCGATCACGGCCCGGCGCTCGTGGACGGCGCATCGACGCTCATCGAGACGAAACGCCATCCCGAACTCGCCACACAGTGGATGCAGCAGTATCTCTCAGGTAGTTCCCTTAGCGAAGATGCCCCCGCCTTTGTCGTGCTGGACAAACTCGGAAGCCTGTACCGCAGTCAGGGAGACACCGTGCAGGCCGAGAAGTCCTATACAGCCGCACGCGCATTAGCCACAGGCTTTACCGGCACGCGGCAGGAATCAAAGAAAGTGCAGTCCGGACGTTAGTCCACTAACCCGTCCGGTCGATAGCCCGTGCCGGCGAACACAGATCGTCACCGGGCAACTGGCAAGAGGACGATAGAATGAAGCTGTTTTCTCTATGAATCAAAAGGCATTCCATACCCGGATCGCCGTTGCGCTCACGGCCTGCGCTCTTGCCGCGACCCCTCACGTGCATGCCCAGGTTTCGCTGGCCTCGGTCGTCGACCTCGCCATGCGCAACAGCAGCCAGGTCCGCATCGCCCAGGCCAACGTGCAGAAGGCCGCAGCCGGCTTATCCGAATCCAAGGACGTGTATCTGCCCAGCGCCGTACTCGGTTCGAGCCTTGGTTACTCCTACGGCTTCCCGGTCGGCCAACCCTCCGTCTACAACGTCGCACTGCAGTCGCTTATTTATTCGTTTTCGCAACCGGACTACATCCGCTCGGCGCGCGCATCGCTGGAATCGGCACAGATCAGCCTGAAGGACGACCAGGAGCAGGTCGCCCTCGACACCACGACTGCCTATATCCAGCTTGACAATGATCTGCAGCAGATCGCGGCGTTGGATGAGGAGAAACAGTTCGCGGACAAGCTGGTCTCGATCGAGCAACAGCGGCTGCAAGCCGGCGTAGACGGCCGCACCGAGCTGACCAGGGCCGAGCTTACCTCTGCGCAGGTCGACGAAAAGCGCATGCATCTGGAAGACGATGCCGACGAGATGCGCCAGAAGATCTCACACCTGGCCGGCATCCCGACTGCAGGCCTGACCACGGACCGTGCCAGCGTCCCAGCCGAGCCGAACTTCACGGATGCCTTGGACTCCAACGCGATCGCGTCGAATAACAGCATCCGCGCGGCTTACCTGAATGCCAAGTCGAAGACGCAGATCGCGTTCGGCGACGAAAAGCAAAATTACCGCCCGCAATTCGGTTTCGGCCTCGAATATAACCGTTACGCCGAGTTCAACAACTACAACGAGTACTACCTGCGCTTCCAGCACAACAACTTCGACGTCGGCGTCCAGATCACCTTCCCCATCTTCGACGCAAGCCGTCGCGCCAAGGCCCGCGAATCGGCGGCCGACGCTGCGCGCGCCAATGTCGAGGCCAATCAGGCCAAGGAGAAGGTCAGCGAACAGGTGCTTGTACTCAACCACGGCATTCGTGAACTGAAGGTCCAGCGCCGCGTTGCGCAACTCCAATCCGAGCTGGCGCAGGAGCAGCTCGCCACCGTCGAAGCACAGCTTCAGGGGTCTGGCAGTGGCGGTTCGCAGCCGCAGGTCACCCCTAAGGATGCTGCTCTCGCTCACATTGAAGAGCGCGAGCGCTACGAAGGAGCCCTCGACGCGCAGATGCAGCTGATGCGCTCCGAGCTTGGACTGATGCGTTCGCTGGGCGAGGTTGCGAACTGGGTCCACTCGTCGGTAGCCGCCACGCCGCAGCCCTGAGCACACCCCGTACCGTTCAGGTCAACGATTTTGATTTCTTTAAGTTAGCCGCGCTTTGATGCGCAAATGGTAAAATAGGTGAGATTGCCATGCCTCTGAAAACACTGTTTCTGAATCCTCCATCCTTCGAGAACTTCGACGGCGGCGCAAGCTCCCGCTGGCCTGCAACCCGCGAGATCGAGTCCTACTGGTACCCGGTATGGCTGGCTTACCCTGCCGGCATGCTCGAAGGCTCCAAGCTTCTCGACGCTCCGCCGCATCACGTCTCTGCGGAAGAGACGATCGAATTGGCGAAGAGCTTCGACTTCCTGGTGCTCTTCACCAGCACCCCGGGCTGGACGGGCGATCAGAAGCTGGCTGAGGCCATCAAGCGCGCCAACCCGAACATTCGCATCGCCTTCGTCGGGCCGCCGGTCACCACCTCGCCGGATCGCGCACTGAACGAGTGCTCCGTCATCGACTTCGTTTGCCGCCGAGAGTTCGACTTCTCGACGGTCGAGTTTGCCAACGGCAAGCCGCTCGACGAAATCCTCGGGATCAGCTACCGCAAGGACGGCCAGATCGTACATAACCCGGATCGTCCGCAGGTCGAAGACCTCGACGCGATGCCCTGGGTCACGGATATCTACGCCCGCGACATGGACGTGACGAAGTACAACGTTCCGTTCCTGCTGCACCCCTACGTTTCGCTTTACTCGACGCGCGGATGCCCAGCGCAGTGCACCTTCTGCCTCTGGCCGCAGACGCTCTCGGGCCACGCGTGGCGCAAGCGCTCCACCGATGACGTCGCCGCCGAAATGGCGCACGCCAAGAAGCTCTTCCCGCACGTAAAGGAATTTTTCTTCGACGACGACACCTTCAATATCCAGAAGGCTCGCACCATCGAGCTCTGCGCAAAGCTGAAGCCGCTCGGTCTCACCTGGTCCTGCACCTCGCGCGTTACCACCGACCGCGAGACGCTGAAGGCCATGCGCGAAGCCGGCTGCCGCCTGCTCATCGTCGGCTACGAGTCGGGCGATCCGCAGATCCTCAAGAACATCAAGAAGGGCGCCACCGTCGAGCGTGCGCGTGACTTCACGAAGGATTGCCACGATCTCGGCCTGACCATCCACGGCGACTTCATCCTCGGCCTGCCCGGCGAGACGAAGGAATCGATCCGCAACACCATCAACTTCGCCAAGAGCCTGGACGTTGAAACCATTCAGGTCTCCATCGCGCACGCCTACCCCGGCACCGAGTTCCACGAGTACGCCAAGGCGAACGGCTTCATCATCAACGACGGCAAGATGGTCGACGAAGAAGGCCACCAGCTCGCGCACATCGAGTACCCTGGTCTGCCCAAGGAGTACGTGCTCGAGATGGTTCACCGCTTCTACGACGAGTACTACTTCCGCCCCAAGGCAGCATGGCGCGTCGTTTCGAAGGCGATCATCAACCGCGACCTCAAGCGTCTCTATGCCGAGTCGAAGTCCTTCCTCAAGCTCCGCGCGCAGCGTAATCGCGTTGTGAAGCAGGCCAAGGCGCAGCAAGGGTCTGAAACCACTACGCCGGCCAAGGCTGGCGCATAAACCTGAGCAGCAACGGGAAACGGCCAGCAGATTCGCTGGCCGTTTCTTCTTTTCGAGCATCAAACACCTGTCTTAGCCTTTGTCCGGAACGTAGATGACCAAATCCACCATGACATTGCCGCGCTATCTGGTGCTGGCTGTCGTCGCCGTCACAGCCCCACTGGGTGACACCCTACTCAGCGTAGGCATGAAGAAGGTCGGCCCGGTCGATCTACACCACCTCTCCTCGCTCATCCACGCCATCGCCGTACCCCAGGTATTTCTCGGGATCGCGCTGCTCATCGGATTCTTCGCGTCGTATCTCGCGTCTCTCTCGTGGGCCGATCTCACCTATGTTCTGCCCGCAACTTCCATCGGCAATGTCATCGTTGCCCTGCTGGCAAAGTTCTGGCGTCATGAGCAGATCTCTCCCCTGCGCTGGCTCGGAATCCTGCTTATTACCATGGCTGTTGGCTTTGTGGCACAAGGCCCCTCCTACACAGAAGTCGAAGACTCCGGCAAGGATCACGCTGACTCCGATTCAGCCGCGTTGCCGCAGCGGGAGCGTGTCTCGTGATGATTCAGAATGCCGGCGCCGATGCCCTCATGATCGGCTCAGTCGTCGTCACCGCAACCGTTGGCGACATCATGATCGCCTCCGCCATGCGCTCCATCGGCGACCTCGATGAAATCCGGGCCAAGCGCGGCATCTTCGGCGCAATCGGCGCCGTTCTGAGCAGCGTGAAATTTATCACCGGTGTGACGTTCATGGCCCTGAGCTTCTTTTCGTTGCTCTTCGCCCTGAGCAATGCGGATCTGAGCCTTGTCGCTCCGGCGACAGCGTCACTCACCTTTGTGACCAACGCCGTCGCTGCAAAATTCTTTCTCAAGGAAGCCGTCGATCGCCGCCGCTGGATCGCCGCGATACTTGTTTGCGCCGGTGTCGCTCTCATCACGCACTAAGCAATTTGCTCACGGCGCGCTTAACGCCACGCCGTGAGTGAATGCCCGTCGTTCAGTGCCTTGTCGAGATAGGTCGCCGCACTGATCAACGCAAGATGCGTAAATGCCTGCGGAAAGTTCCCCAGGTGCTCGCCGCTCGATCCAAGCTGCTCGGCATAGAGTCCGAGATGGTTCGCATAGCCCAGCATCTTCTCTAGAAGTAAACGCGCCTTGTCCACCTGGTGCGAACGCGCCAGCGCCTCCACAAACCAGAAGGAGCAGGCTGTAAAGCTGCCTTCGCTTCCGCTCAGTCCATCCACATTGTCAGAAAGATTGTTATAGCGATAAACCAGTGCGTCCTCGGTCAGGCGCTCCTCGATCGCCTTCAGCGTCGAGAGCCAGCGTGGATCTGCCGGGCTGATGAAACGCATCAGCGGCATGAGCAATACCGAGGCATCCACAGTTTCCGCCCCCTTGTACTGCACAAACGACTGGAGATTCTCGCTCCAGAATTCCTCGAAGATGCTTTCGTAGATCTCATCCCGCACTTTGAGCCATCGTTCAAAGGGTGCGGCGAGCGACCGCTTTTCTGCCAAGCGGATCATGCGGTCAAAGGCAACCCAGCACATCAGCCTTGAGTGGAGGAACTCTTTCGCGCCGCCGCGCACCTCCCAGATGCCTTCGTCCGGCCGTCGCCAGTTCTTCTCCAGCCAATCCATCGTGCGCTTGATGCCCTTCCAGCCGTCATAGGTGATCGCGTCACCGTACTTGTTGGCCAGATAAACGGCGTCCAGCAGCTCACCGTAAATATCGAGCTGAAGCTGTTGATAGGCGGCATTGCCGATGCGCACCGGGCGGGAATCACGGTATCCGCGAAGATTTTCGAGGATTTCCTCATCGATCTCCTGATTGCCGTCGGGGCGATACATCACCTGCAGCGGACCATGCTCGGCATCTTCATGCACGCGCTGGCGCAGCCAGCGCGTAAATTCCGAAGCCTCTTCGACGAATCCGAGTCGCATGAATGCATAGAGCGAGAAGGCTGAATCGCGCAGCCACGTGTAGCGATAATCCCAGTTTCGCTCGCCACCCACGCGCTCCGGCAGCCCGAAGGTTGCAGCCGCAATCAACGATCCATACTCCTGGCTGCACATCAACTTCAGCGTGAGCGCTGAGCGATTCACCATTTCGCGCCAGCGACCCTTATAGTTCGATCTCGAAATCCATTCGCGCCAATAGCGTGCTGTCTCTTCAAAGTGCTCGACGATGTTCGCCTTGTCGAGCTCCGCGTAATCGGACTTCTCTTCCTTGTCCACTTCACCGAAGGCCAGCATCGCAGTTTCACCGGCTTTGAGCGTGAACTTCGCTACTGTGTCGTTACCATCAATTTCGATCGGAAAAGTCGCGTGCAGAGCCATGCTGGGCTGCTGTTCCCCTTCGGGCACAAAGCACACTGCATCCTGATTCCTGTTGGCCGTATGGCTTGATCGCGCATAGTTGAAGCGCGGTGCGCAATGCATTTCAAACGGCACATCTCCCTTCACCACGCGCAGCATGCGGATGATGTGGTGCCCGTAATGGCTCTTCGTCGGATCCTCCACGACCGGCATGAAGTCCGTAAGCTCCACCACGCCATCTTCCGACAGAAACCGTGTCAGCAGGATGTTTGTATCGGGCAGATACATCTGCTTGATGCGCATATCCGGCATGCACGGCGCGAGCTTTAGATGGCCACCCTTGTCCGGATCCAACAGCCCGGCAAAAACACTCGGTGAATCGAAATTCGGAAAGCAGAGGAAGTCGATGCTGCCCTCGATACTGACCAATGCGATCGAGCGCATATTGCCGATCACACCGTAGTTCTGAATGGGCTGGAAGGCGGGTTCGTTCTTTGTGTCTGGCATGTCACTGGCTTAGAGTGCGCAATCCCCCGGAAAGGTTGATACGTATTTCCGAGAGAGTTCGATGTCGCCGAACGCCTATGTGAAAAACTTCATCCATCCCGTGGGCTGTAGGTCAGGGACCAGAAACTTTGTTTCGTCCTGATTCGTATGCGCAAGGGCCTCAGCTGCGATGTAACCGCTGCGCACGCCGCTCTCCATTGAGGAAGGCCAGCCCGTCGCCGTCCAGTCCCCTGCCAGATAGATGCTCTTCCACGGGCTCTCCGGTCCGGGGCGCAGTGTATCGAGCGGCGGTGGCAGGTTGCAGGTTGCGTGCATTTCCTTGATGACTGTGGCCTTCACCAATACCGCCTCCGCCACTTCTGGCAGAAAGCGCGCCAGCTCTTCCATCGCAAGGTCGATGATTTCGGAGCGCTGCATCTCGGCCATGCTCTTTGACGAAGTGACCACCAGCTCGATATAGCTGCGCCCCCCGTTGGCGTGGCCCGGTTGCAGCTTTGACTTGTGAAAGAGCCAGTGGAGCGGCGAATCGAGCAGCGCCGCATGCGTAAGATCGGTGACCTCCCGGTCGAACCACAGGTGCACGCTGACGATCGGTGCATGCGAAAAACTTCCGAGGCCTAAAGTCAGTTGCCGGCTCGCGTCGCTGCGGGGCAGCCCGGACATCAGCTCATCCAGCGCGTCGACAGGCACAGCCAGGATCACATTGTCACTATGGAAGGCTTGCCCATCCTCAGTGCGTGCCCTCCACTGTTCGCCAATGCGTTCAAAGCATGCGACGTTCGTGCGCAGATGTACCTTCCCGCCCCGTGCTTCGATGTACTGCTGCGCGCGGCCGTGCAACTCGCTCAGCGGCAGCCGCGGGATGCCCATGCTTCCGCCCTCCGCAGAAAGCAAGAAGGCTTCGCGAAAAAGTTTTACCGCATGCTTCAGCGGAATATGCTCTGGCTCCTCGTTCAGCGCGTTCACCAGCAGTGGATGCCAGAAACGCCGGATTGCGGCTTCTGTCTGCTGGTGATGCTCAAGCCATTGCGCAAGGCTCTCTTCTTCCCCGTCGGGCTTATGAAAAAGGAAGGCGCGTATACCAGCCGCAATCGTGATCTTGTCAGAGGTCGAGAAGCAGCTGGCCTTGAGGAGCGAGGCGGAGAAGTGTAGCGGCGCTGGCATCGACGATGGCTCGAGGATGCTCCTTCGTCCACCAGGTTCAAGCAGTGTCAGTGCACGGAACCATGAGATTTCATCTTCGAGACCGAGCCTGCGATAGAGGTCGATGAGATTTGTGCAGCAGCCCAGCAGCACATGCTGGCAGTTATCTATCACTTCCCCAGTCCCCGGGTGCTCATATGAGCAGGCGCGGCCACCGAGATACGATTGCCGCTCCAGCAACTGCACGCGATAGCCATGATCCGCCAGCGCGCATCCCGCCGCGATTCCCGCAACGCCACCGCCCACTACAATCACGGCCTGGCGAGCGGGAGGAGGCATCAGCGTCCTCCGCTTACCCTTACCAGCAGAGTCCTCAGGATACCCAGCCCCAGGAAGCTGAGTTTCTTCGCCGTGGAAACCTGTACCCGCTCCGTGAACACATCGAAGCGCTTCAACTCGATCTCGCGCAGCAGCTGGTGGTAGATGCGAATCAGCACCCACAACGCAGGCCGAGCGTCGGACGAAATCAGTGGCAGCAGCGCCTGGCCGGATTTGTAATAGTGCTCGGCACGATTTGCCTCGAAGGCCAGCAGGCGCCTTACATTCTCGTTCGGAGCGCCGCCACGTTCAGCCAGCGTAGCGAGACCATCCAGCTCCACACCTTGCGCACGCAAATCTTCAAGCGGCAGATATACTCGCCGACGTTCAACATCTTCCTTCACATCCCGCAGGATGTTTGTGATCTGAAAGGCAATACCCGTCTCTTCCGCCAGCTTCTCCGCGCGTGGATCGGTATAACCGAAGATACGAATGCAGACCAAGCCCACCACCGACGCAACGAGATAGCAGTAGTGATAGAGCTCCTCGAAGCGCTCATAGGTCTCGAGCGGCATAGAAGCGAGATCACTCACCGCGAGTGCATCCCGGCGTAGATCCATCGTCACGCCCTCCACCAGCTGATCGAGCAGCTCATGCGAGATGGAGAAACGCACCTGAGCGTCGCGCAGCGCGATGAATACCGGGTCGGACGTTGCGCCGCCTGCCGCGGCTGCATGCCATGCCGCCAGCCATGCTTCCATCGTCCTGCGCCGCTCGGAGAGAGGTACCCGTTCGTCATCGGAGATATCATCGGCATGGCGCATGAAAGCGTAAACCGCGCAGATGGCATTCCGTTTCGCTTCGGGAAGCGCAAGGAAGGAATAGTAGAAGTTCTTCGCCTCGCGCCGCGCGATCTCGCGACACGTACGGTAGGCTTCCTGAATTTCCGGCGAGTTCTTGAGGGTCACGCCGCAGCCACCGGCTGCCGCATCGGCAGCGCGCACTGAGCTTTCGCGCCGTTCATCTTGGAAATCATCTTTGCAGTCATCTGCCGTGGACCTTACGGAATAATCGCCGTCTTGATATCGCCCAACCCATCCTGCCGCGTGCGCTTCAGATAGCTCTGCAGCACCGCATCCAGATCCGCCAGCGGAGCGCGCCCGGTAATCGTCTCGCGGCTCTTGTACTGGCCGCTGCGAATCATCTCGAATGCGCGGCGTACAGTACCCGGTGTGTGATGGAACGTAGCCTTCAGCGTGATGTCGTTATAGTGCAGGCGATTCGTATCAAGTTCCACCTTGGTGCCCGAGGCTGGTCCACCAAAGAAGTTCACCGTTCCGCCCTTGCGCACCATGTCCACGGCCCATTGCCAGGTCTCGGGAACCGCGACCGCTTCGATGGCGATATCCACACCACGGCCTTCCGGCGTCAGGGCACGCACCGCTGCAATCGGATCCTCGACCTTCGTTGTCTGCACCACCCACTCGGCACCGAAGGTCTTCGCCGCGTCCACCTGGGCGTCATGCTTCACCACCGCGATCACGCGCACGCCAGCGATCTTCGCTGCCTGCATGAACATCAGCCCGATCGGACCCGCGCCGATGACTGCCATCAGATCGCCCGGCTGCGCCTGGCTCTCTTCGAGGCCTCGCACCACGCAGGCCAGCGGCTCAGTCAAAGCTGCGTGCTCGAAGGGTAGCTCTTCCGGCACCAACAAAGTGTTCTTTTCGACGATGCGCGCCGGGATGCGGATGTACTCCGCATATGCGCCGTTGTTGAACAGCAGGTCGTCGCAGAGATTCTGCTGACCTTTCCTGCAGAAATAGCACACATCGCATGGAGCCGAGTTCAACGCCACAACGCGGTCGCCTTCGCGGAAAGCCGTCACACCCTCGCCGACTTCATGCACTGTACCGGCCAGCTCGTGACCAAAAGGAATGGGTGGCTTCAGCATGCGCGCGTGATAGCCCCGCCGATAGACCTTCAGATCGGTCCCGCAGGTGAGCGCCGCATGCACCTTCACGACGATCTCACCCGGTCCGGCCTTCGGTACGGGCAGCCGTTCAATCCGCACATCCTCTCGCCCGTAGAGGACCGCCGCTGTCATTTCCTGACCCATTTTCTGGTACGTCTCTTCCCTGTTTATTCTCTCAGACCGCTATTCATGACCCGGATGGATGAATATCTTCATCGACTGCGCCGTAGGATGCGAAGCAACATCAATCGCCTCGACCGCCTGCTCAATCGAATAACGGTGCGAGATCAGCTTCGTCAGATCGAAGCCGTTCGCGTAGCCGTCAAAGACCAGCTGCGCACCTTCGTCCTGAATCTCAACGGACGCACTGTACGAGCCGATCAGAAACTTCTCATCCATACAGATCGCCGCCGGATCAACCGTCGCCTCGCCATGCTGCGTCTGCGCGAAAAGCAGTACACGGCCACCGGGCCGCGCCGCGTCCATTGCCGTCTTTATCAGTGAATCCACGCCCACTGCCAGGATCACCGCATCCGCCCCGCGGCCTTCGCTCGCTTCACGTGCAGCAGCGACCATATCGGTCTGGCCGGAGAGGATCGGATGCTTCAGCCCATAGCTCGCAGCTACGGCATGGCGCTCCTCATAGAGGTCCGCAGTCAGCACCTTCGCGCCCGTGCGTGCTGCCAGCGCCGCAAGCAGAATGCCGATCGGACCCTGGCCAATCACCAGCACAGTCTCGTCCGGCTGCAGATCGAGGTTCTTAATCGCCTTGTAGCAGGTATTCACCGGCTCCACGAACGCCGCCTGCTCGAATGGCACGCCATCGGGAATGCGAATCACGCCACCGTCCACGATCCAATCCATGACGCGCACATATTCCGCAAAGCCGCCGCCCGAAGGCTCGAAGCCCGCCGTGATACCAACCTTCTTGTAGACCGCACACTGCGCGAAAGTCTTCTTCCGGCAGTAGTAGCAGCTTCCGCACGGAATATGATGGAAGGCCATCACGCGGTCGCCCACGGCAAACTTTGTCACACCCTCGCCGACAGCAACCACCGTGCCCGCGGTCTCATGCCCGAAGATACGCGGAGCCGAATGCGAGCCGGTGTGAATCTTCTTGAGGTCGGTACCGCAGATGCCGCACGCCGCCACGCGGATCAGGATTTCGCCCCGGCCGATCTCCGGCACCGGGACCGTCTCCACCCGCACATCGTTCACGCCGCGATAGACAGCAGCGCGCATGGTCGTGGGAATCGCACCGCCTGCGACTTCATTCGTTACTGCAGAAGCTGTAGCCATGGTTATCCCTTTGATTATAAAGACTGGCGCAAAGACTCACGCGTGAGGTCCGCCAGCTCCGCCGCGGCTTTGCGGCTATTCGTGCCGAGCTTCGCCAGGGAGCGCCAATACCACGGCCGCATCCCCACAAACTGTAGAAACGGCAGCATGCGCAGCTGGCCCTGGTTCGAGATAAAGCGCCCGAAGTCCGGCAGATCGTCGAGATATCCGTCCGAGACGCCTTTGAAGCAGTAGAAGCCCAGCCGATACTCCTTCGCCAGCCGCGCCACCGCCGCCGCTTCCATATCTACGAGAACGGCGCGGTTTTGTTCCGCGAGCTTGCGCTTATCGGCTGCCCGCGCCACGTAGTTCAGCGTCAGCAGCCGTGTTCCTTCGGCGTTTTGCGACTCATAGCGCTTGCCAGAAGCCAGGTGCACCACCTCGGTGATGCCGCTCGCCATGCCCGGCTTCAGCCCGCAGGTCAGCGCTCCAGCCCAGCCATAGGAGACCAGCACCTCCGGCTCGAAGCTGCCGCGCACCGCATTTACCGCGCGATTCGCCGCCGCTGCGCCCATGCCCCCCGCCACGGCAACGCACTCATGCTCACCCAGCTTGCCGGACCAGCTATACTTGCCCGTCTGCTTCCAGCCTTTTACCAGCGGAGTCAGCTCGCCGGGAATCGCCGCCACAATTGCAATCCGCGTGCTCATGATGCGGGCGCGTACCCGTGCGCGCGAAACCAGTCGATCGCTGTCCGCAGAGCCTCGTACACCGGGATCACCCGGAAGCCGAGCTCACGCTGCGCCTTCGCCGACGAAGCGAACATCTTTTTCTTGCCCATCCGCACCGCCTCTACCGTTGCCCGCGGCTCCTTGCCGCGAATCTTCCCCGTCCACGTCTCGTCGAAGAACGCAAAGGCCATGGCCACGTTATGCGGCACCTTCATCGTGGGAGAAGGCAGGCCGGTGATCGCAGACATCTTGTCGAGAATCTGCTTCAGCGTCAGATTTTCGCCGCCGAGAATGTACCGCTCACCCGGTCGCCCGACTTCAAGCGCAGCAACATGCGCCTTCGCCACCTCGCGCACATCCACCAGATTCAGTCCGGTGTCGACATAGGCTGGAAACTTCTTATTCAAAAAGTCCACGATGATGCGCCCGGTCGGCGTCGGCTTAATGTCCTGCGACCCGATCGGCGTGGTGGGATTCAGGATCATCACCTGCTGCCCTGCACGCGCCGCTTCAATCGCTACCTGCTCACCCAAAAACTTCGACCGCTTGTAGTGGCCGACCATGTCCGCGAGCGAGACCGGTGTTGTCTCGTCCACGATCGTGCCGTCTTCCTTGAAGCCCATCGTCGCTACGCTCGAAGTGCAGATGACGCGCCGCACTCCCTCTTCCTGCGCGATGCGCAGCAGTGAGCGTGTGCCCTCGACATTCGAGGCATACATCGTCTCCGGTTCGCGCACCCACAGCCGGTAGTCCGCGGCCACATGCATCAACGCATCGCAGCCCCGGATCGACGAGCGAAGCGTCTCCGGCTTCAGCAGGTCGCCGACGATGGTTTCCGCAGGCAGCCCTTCAAGATTAGTGAGCTTGCTGGTCGCGCGCACCAGCAGGCGCATCTCCGCGCCCTGCGCTGCAAGCGCCTTCGCGACATGCGCGCCGACAAATCCCGTTGCTCCAGTAAGAAAAATTTTCATACGTTGCGTAAAGGCTTATTTTACGGGAAGAAAGGCGCATTCCCCGCTCAGGAAAACTTACCTTCTCAGCCTCGTTATACTGGCGCCCATGCGAAAGATATCCATGGAGGATCTGGCAGCCGCGATCGAACACGCCGGGCTGCCCCCGGAGACACTCGTCCGCATCCAGGCGGAGCTCCGCCGAGAGCCGGACACCGTTCCCAACTTCGAGGCTGCGCACGTCAGCTATTACCTGGGCGCGCTGCTCATCATCGGTGCCATGGGCTGGTTCGTTACCAGCTCATGGGATACGCTCTCCGGCCAGATGCTCAGCGCCATCGCACTCGCCTATGGCGCACTCTTCGGATGCACCGGATGGCTGCTCTTTCAAAGAAACGCAACAAAGATTCCCGGCGGCCTACTTGTCGCGGTAGCGGTTTCCATGACGCCGCTTGCCATTTATGGGATTGAAAGAGCCGTCGGCTGGTGGCCGGTCTCCGATCCCGGCGGCTACAGCAACTTCCATCCCTACATCAATGGCAGCTGGATCGCGATGGAGATCTCAACTGTCGTAGTCGCGCTGACCGCTTTGTGGTTCGTCCGCTTCCCGTTCGTCGCCGCACCTGCGGCCTATGCGCTGTGGTATCTCTCCATGGACGCATCCGCATATCTCTTCCACGCAAATTGGAGCTTTCATCAGGAATGCATGATCTCGACGGCCTTCGGCATCGGCATGCTGATCTGCGGCTATCTTTTGGACAGTCTCTCGGAACTCGACTTTGCTTTCTGGTTCTATCTCTTCGGCCTGCTCGCCTTCACCGGCGGATTAAGCCTGATGGGCAGTGGCAGCCAGCTCGGACGTGCCGTCTACTGCCTTATTCACCTGCTGATGATCGCCGTGTCCATCATCCTGCAGCGCAGAGCCTTCCTGGTCTTCGGCGCACTCGGGGTCTTCGCATTTCTCGTAAGCGAGGCAGAAGGCTACTTCCACGATTCTTTTGGATTCACGATCGCCCTGACCGTCATCGGCGCGCTCTTCATCGCGCTCGGCATTCTCTTCAAGCGCAACAGCGAGGCCATCGAAGGCCGGCTGGCACCGCTCGCGCCTGAGCACATCCGCCGCCGCAGAGAAGCTCACCGCTCACTGCGCCTTCAGCCTTGAAACGCAAAGCGCGGCCGAATCCGGCCGCGCTTTGCGTTTCGTGATCAGGTTTAGTCGTAATATTCCAGACCCAGGTGCGTGATCAGTTCCTCGCCCTTGATATGGCGCAGCGTGTTCTTCAGCTTCATCTGCTGGATGAACAGGTCGTGCTCCGGGTAAAGCCCCTCGGCCGTCTGCGGCGACTTGAAGTAGAAGCTCAGCCACTCCTGGATGCCACGGTGCTTCAGCCCCGGCGTGCGCTGTGCAAGGTCGAGGAAGAGGACGAGATCGAGCGCCAGCGGAGCGGCAAGGATCGAATCACGGCAGAGGAAATCCACCTTAATCTGCATCGGGTAGCCGAGCCATCCGAAGATGTCGATGTTGTCCCAGCCCTCTTTGTTATCGCCGCGCGGCGGGTAATAGTTGATGCGGACCTTGTGGTAGATGTCCTTGTAGAGCGCCGGATGGAGCTCGGGCTGCAGGATGTAATCGAGCACGCCGAGCTTCGACTCTTCCTTCGTCTTGAAGGACTCCGGATCGTCCAGCACTTCGCCATCACGATTGCCGAGGATGTTCGTCGAGTACCAGCCGCTCAGACCCAGCATGCGCGACTTGAAGGCCGGGGCCAGCACCGTCTTGATGAATGTCTGACCGGTCTTGAAATCCTTGCCGCAGATGGGCGCACCGGTCTGCCGTGAGAGCTCGATCATGCACGGTAGATCGACGGTAAGGTTCGGCGCACCGTTCGCAAACGGAATACCTTCCTTCAACGCCGCGTAGGCATAGATCTGCGAAGGTGCGATGCCGGGATCGTTGTCGACCAGACCCTTCTCAAACGAAGCCAGCGTCTGGTGAACCTCGGTCGGCTCCAGGAAGATCTCCGTCGAGCCGGTCCAGATCATCACCACGCGATCGACCTTCTGGCGGAAACTCTGGATGTCGGCCCGCACCTGCTGCGCAAGATCACACTTGCTCTTGCCGGTCTTTACGTGTGTGCCGTTCAGGCGCTTCACATAGTGCTGATCAAAGACCGCGGGCATCGGCTTGATGCTCTCAAGGAATGGCTTGATCGTCCGCAGATGGTCCTTGTCGAGCACCGCGGCATGGCTCGCCGCCTCGTACATGTCTTCCGGAAAAATCTCCCAGCCGGCAAACTCGATATCGTCCAGCGATGCGAGCGGCACGAAGTCCTTGATCAACGGGGTGTTATTGTCGGTCCGCTTCCCGAGCCGGATCGTGCCCATCTGGGTCAGCGACCCGACCGGCTGGGCCAGCCCTTTACGCACTGCCTCTACGCCGGCGATCAACGTGGTGGCCACGGATCCCATGCCGACCACCATCACTCCAAGTTTTCCGTTTGCTGGCTGAATGGTTTCAGCCTGAGGTGTAGACATCGCTTGCAGGTTCTCCTCACTGATTTGCCTGTGCACCAGACATGTCAGTCTCACCCGTTCAAGCATGAATCGACAACACCAAAAGGCCCAGTCGCGAGAATCGCGGGGCCAATGGCAGCAGGAGCGATATGTCCTGCATTTTCATAAATTTGCAGGCGATTAAGCGTAAGCGCTTAAGCCTTGGGCCGCGATTTTGCGTCGCCTTTCGCGGCCACAATCAGAGTACCAGAATTACGCTTCCTGGGGGCGGACGCGATCCTTCCAGTGCGTCCATACAAACCAGACAATGCCCACCAGCAGAACCACAACAACCGCAGTATGGAAGCGATGGAAGGCCGTCTTGAACGCTGGATTGGTCTCCCACGCCTGTCCCAGCTTCATGCCCACATAGGCGAGCGCGAAGCACCACGGCCACGAGCCCAGGAACGTGTAGATATGGAAGCGAAGCTGCGGCATTCGTGCGATTCCCGCGGGCAGCGCGATGAAGGTGCGGATCACCGGCAGCAGGCGGCCGACAAACACGGTGATCGAACCGTATTTCGAGAAGAAATGCTCTGCGCGGTCAAGGTCACGGTGGTCCAGCAACACGAAACGCCCGTATTTCGCAATGAAGGGCCGGCCGCCAACGGCGCCGACCCAGTACGCCACGGCCGAACCGAGATTGCAGCCAAGAGCTCCGGCCGTCGCCACGCCCAGCAGGGTGAGCGTGCCCATATGCACCAGGTAGCCGGCAAACGGCATGATGATTTCCGAAGGCAGCGGCACGCAGGCCGACTCGATTCCCATCAGCAGGGCCACTCCGGCGTATCCGGAAGCAGAAATAGTGGCAATGATGAAGTGGGCAAGAAGCGCGAGAATTTTCTCTGTCATTCGTGGGCAAGTATACGTGATTGCCTTTACGCCTCCGCCATGCGCATTTCCGTCATCCCACTGGATATGGAGAGTGGCGAATGAAGGTTCCCATCAGCCAGTGCCAGCCAGAAACGGGTGTCGTGATTCCCGTTATCGATCGCAGCCGCTGTGACGGCAAACAGGACTGCGTGGCTGTGTGCCCTTTCGATGTCTTCGAGATGCAGCGGCTCACGGCGGAAGATACGTTCTGGCTTCCTGTCTCGGCGAAGAAGCGCCAGAAGCTCGTGGGCCGCTGGCAGGCCTTCACACCGAATGCAGACCGATGCCACGCCTGTAATCTCTGCGTTGTGGCCTGCCCTGAAGATGCGATCCGTCTTGTCCGCCAGACGCAACCGGACGCCGAGGATGCAGCGAGCGCTGAACCGTGACCCTGGCTAGCCTGCGACTCGTTCATCGCGGAGAGTGATCCACACCCCGCTTGCGATACAGAGCAGAAATGCCAGCAGTCCGCCAAGAGCATAACTGCCCGTAACAGCGTTTCCCGTCACAGCATTCATCGACACGTCGAGGTGGGAAAACATCGGGGTGATGCTCGCGGCAGCTGTCTGCACAGTATTGAAGTTCCCCAGATGCGAGAGCAGATGCAGCAGCCACGCCGCCACAGCCAGCCCGTAGGCCACGCCCACCACGCGCAGCGCATGGAAGATCGTCGTCGCACGCTCCAGTGCCGCTTTCTTTCGCCGGCTCGCGACCTCGTTCAGAATTTGGGCCAGCGGCGGGATCGTCGCCGCGTGAGTCAGCTGTTCTTCTTCCTGCTGAAAGAGCGCGGCTAGTCTCACTGTCTGCATGCATCCCGTGCAAGCCTCCACATGCTGCCGAAGCCCGGCATATCCTTCCGATTCGATTCCACCATCGCGCATCGCGCGCCGTACTTCCTCGTCACGTTCACATCCAGAAAATGTCATACGCGCTCCTTCCTCGAGGGCTCGAGAAGCTCCGCCGCCTTCTTTCGTGCGCGAAAGAGGAGCATCTTCACGCTCAGCCGGTTCAGCCCGGTCACCGCTGCGATTTCCGCGTGGTCCATGCCTTCGACGTACGCCAGCCACAGCAATTCCCGTTCGCGCGGCTTCATCTCCGCCAGAGCACGCTGCAGGTCGAGCTGCATTTCCCGCTCCAGGCCAGCCTTTGCCGGGAGTTCACTTCCCAGCTCATCCGGCAACGCCTCTTCAGCGCCGCGCCCCTTGCGACGCCAGACATCGTGCATCAGGTTGGTGGCGATGCGGAAGAGATATCGCCGCGCCTCGACCTCGTCCATGGACGTATAGCTGGCGGATTTGCGGTCGCCGGAGCGCAGCAGGTAGCGGCAGAAGGTCTCCTGAACGAGGTCGTCCGCCACATCGCGGCGTCCGGAGACACGCGCCAGATAGGCCCAAAGCGGACGCGCCGTGCGCTCGTAGAGGACGGCGAATGCCTCCTCCCCGAGCGCTTGCTCATTGCCAGCCCGTGCGCCGCTGCTCCTGATAGCAGCAGATTGCGAAATTGTCTCCGCCACCGTCATCCGAGCCCGTTAACCTCTGCGCACCGAATCCACTTCAAGCAGCCCGAAGGACCGCGACAGGAGGTAGGAAGCTGCTCCCGAGATGCCGAAGCCTATGCCCAGACCCACCGCCAGAGTTCCGAACACCGTGAAGCCCTCCTCCGGAAACTGAAGCTTTGAGCGCAGAAACAGCATCGCCGCGCCGAAGCAGGTGAGGATAATCCCCGCCTGAACGCTGTTGAGGATACGGCTGTAGGGCGTCCGCTGTTCCCGCTCGAGCGTCAGTCCGTCGAGAAATTGGCGCCCGGCCTCGGTCTGAGAATAGGCGAGCAGGCTTTGAGAAGACTCCAGCTTGTGCAGAACGATCGCCTGCAATTCCGCCTGGCGACGAGCGATGCGCGAACGCCTGAGGTTGGTAAAAACAATGCTTGCCAGCCAGATAAATGCAGCGAAAAATCCGAGCGGAATGACGATGTTGTCTGACATGGAAACTTCCCCCTGAAATGTAACCTTCACCCGCTATAACGAAGCGGTCCCCTTCCCGGTTAACAACTGTTTCAAACTTTTTCTGGCCGAACCGCTATCCTGATCAGGACGCCCTATGCCCACCCAGCTCGAACCCAACGAACTCCGCGTCCTCGGCTCACTGATCGAAAAAGAGATCACCACCCCCGAGTACTATCCGCTCTCGCTCAACGCGCTGGTCAATGCCTGCAATCAGAAATCCAGCCGCGAGCCGGTAATGCAGCTCGATGAGATTGCCGTGGAGCGCGCCCTTTCTCAGCTCGAAGACCTGTCCCTGGTCCGCCGGGTACACGATTCCCGCGTGGCCAAGTACGAGCACCAGGCTCGCAGCCTACTCGACCTCAAGCGTCCGGAGATCGCGGTGCTGTGCCTGCTATTGCTGCGCGGCCCGCAGACGCCCGGCGAGCTGCGCAGCCGCGCCGACCGACTTTATACCTTCGACGACATCGGAGCTGTCACCTCTACACTTGAGCGCCTGAGCCGCCAGCCGTCGGAAGAGGACTCCGCACAGCGCCGCGAACACGCTCCTCTCGTGACCCTGCTGCCCCGTCAGCCCGGCGAGAAGGAAGCCCGCTATGCGCACACCTTGGGCGGCACGCCAGTCTTGACTCCGCGCGAAGCCTCACCCGCTACGGCATCGAATACCGCCCCGTCGTACGACCGCATCGCCGTTCTCGAAGCAGAAGTAACCAGCCTCCGGGCAGAACTCAACGAAACACGGGAGCGTCTGGCGCGGCTCGAAAGCCTCTTCGGCATTGAGACTGCCGAAACAAATACTGGCGGCAACCCGAATTAGCTTTTTTCTAATCTGACAGTGATCCACTCCAAATAACTCCACCATGGCTACGACAAAGAGCGCCGCAAAATCCGTGAAGAGCCCCGCGAAGAAGACAGCCTCCGCGGCAAAAAGCAAAGCCAGTCCAAAGCGCAGCGCGAAGACCGATCTCGCCCCGGAGCGCATTGACGAGATTCTTCGCCGCCTCGCCGCCGCTTATCCCAATGCGGAGTGCGCGCTGCATCACCGCAACGCGTGGGAACTGCTGGTTGCGACGATTCTTTCCGCGCAATGCACGGATGCCCGCGTGAACATGGTTACCCCGGAGCTCTTCCGCAAATATCCAACCCCGGAGGCCATGGCCCAGGCCTCGACGACTGCGATCGAAGAAGAGATTCGCTCTACCGGCTTTTATCGAAATAAGGCAAAATCGATCGCCGGCGCGGCGCGGCGCATCGCTTATGACTTCAAGGGCAAGGTGCCACGCACGCTCGCCGAACTCATCACCGTGCCCGGCGCAGCTCGCAAGACCGCCAGTGTCGTACTCGGTGTCGCCTACGGCCTTGCCGAGGGCGTCGTCGTCGATACGCACGTACTGCGCATCTCACGTCGTCTCGGCCTTACCCAGGCCACTGAGCCCAAGAAGGTCGAGCAGGATCTGATGAAAATCCTGCCCCAGGACCGCTGGATTCAGTATTCCCACGAAATCATCCACCATGGACGCCAGGTCTGCATCGCGCGCAAGCCACGTTGCGTGGACTGCACTCTCGAAGACCTTTGCTATTCCACGGACAAGACCTGGTCCAGCGTGGACGCGGAGAAACTGCGCTAGGCCAGCACCTTCACAAGCGCCTCTACCAGCCCGTCGAGATCATGCGGGGCCGCTTCAACAGCAGGTTCCCATCCCGCTGCGCGCAATGCTTCGCTGGTGATCGGACCGATTGAGACAGCTCGCAGGCCAGCCGGGCGTGCCAATCCGGCGCGCTCCAGCAATGCGAGGAAATTCGTAACCGTGGATGCGCTTGTAAAGGTCGCGGCGTCCAGCTTCGGCGCTCCTTCTGCAAACAATGTGCGGATCATCTCGATCGAGCTCTGCGGAATCACCGTCCGGTAAGCGTCGGCAACGGTTACCTCCGCGCCCTGCGCCCGCAAGCCTTCGGGGAGCACATCCCGCGCCACAGCTGCTCTTACCACCAGCACCAGCTGCCCGGCAACATCCTCACGCAATGCGGCCAGCAGCGACTCGGCTACATATTCTTCCGGAATCACATCCACCCGCACACCGGCTTCACGCAGAGCCCGTGCCGTCGCAGGACCGATCGCAGCCACGCGCAACGCAGCCAGAGCCTCGATGGAGACGCCCGCCCGCTGCATCCGCTCAAGCAGCGGCGCAACCGCATTGGCGCTCGTCAGAGTGAGTAACTGATACCGTGACAGATCGCGCAAAGCCGCATCGAGAATCTCGAACGACTCCGGAGGCTCGATCGCTATGGCTGGAATTTCTATCGCCTCGGCCCCCAGCTCTGTCAGCTTCGCCGAGAGACGGCCGGCCTGGACCGATGCCCGCGTGACCAGCACGCGCCGTCCCGTGAGCGGAAGGCTCATATCCTCAAGCCCTCAAATCCGGGGCGCATCGCCCAGCAGCGCAAGGATATCTCCGGCGCCCTGCTCCAGCAGCCGGGCCGCAAGCTTGTGGCCCAGGGCGGCAGGGCTTTCGCTCGACTGACATTCCAGCTCTGCCCGCACCAGGCTCGTGCCATCCGGCGCAGCCACCGTGCCGAGAATGCTGTAGCCGCTGCATGCCGCATTCAGAGGACGACAGTGAATGCCGATCGGCACCTGGCAGCCTCCGCCGAGCGCCGCAAGTGCTTCGCGCTCTGCCGTTACCGCGAAGCGCGTCGGCGCGTCATCGAGAAACGCCAGCGCCGCAAGCGTCGTTTCGTCGCCTGCGCGCGTCTCTATTGCCAGCGCGCCCTGCCCGGCTGCCGGGCAAACGATCAGCGCTGGGAAACGTTCGCGTACATGCTCTGTCAGCTGAAGCCGCTCCAGACCAGCGGCTGCAAGGATAATCGCTTCGACCTGCCCCTCGGCCAGCTTGCGCAAACGCGTATCGATATTGCCGCGAAACTCCACGTAATCGAGATCGTGCCGCTGCGCGCGAAGCTGCGCCTGCCGGCGCAGGCTACTCGTCCCCACACGCGCGCCCTGCGGCAGAGACGCAAACGTCTCGTGATGGATGGACACGAAGGCATCGCTCGGATCGACACGCGGCGGGATCGCCGCCAGAGTGAACGGAGCCTCGAGCGTTGTCGGCAGATCCTTCAGGCTATGCACGGCAAGATCGATGCGCCCTTCGAGCAGCGCCTCTTCGATCTCCTTGGTGAACATGCCTTTCGTGCCCACCTGCTTGAAGCTGACCGTCTGCAGCGCATCGCCCGTGGTGCGGATGATCTCGATTTCGACGCCATAACCCTGCGCCCTCAGCTTGTCCGCAATGTAGTTGGCCTGCCACAACGCCAGCTGTGAGCCGCGCGAGCCGATCCGGAGAGGCTCTGCGCTCTCTGCCATGCTAGGGGAAATCTCAGTCATGATCCTCTTGCAGCGCCAGCCGCTCATGCAGCGCGGACGCAGAATCTGCAGGGCGCGCCATCGGCTCATCGATGGTCGGGCCCAGGTGGAATGCCGTACGGATGGCGTCGATCGCCGTCACGTCACCTTCCCGCGCCGCGCTCTTCAGCGCCTGCAGCGGATGGTGGAGAAACTTGTTCACCAATCCGCGGGTGACAGCCTCCACAGCTGCCATCTGATCCGGGGTCAAAGCCTGCAGGCGTGCCTGCGCACGGCGCAGCTCACCCTGCCGGATCTGCTCGGCATACCCTTGCAGCTCGCGCAACGTAGGCACCACGTCCAGCGTTTCCAGGCGGCTGCGATAGCGATCGATCTCTTCATCGAGAATCGTCTCGGCCATCTGCGCCTCGCGCTCGCGATCGACAAGATTGCTCGCTGCCACCTGCTGCAGATCGTCGATGTCGTAAACGAACGCGCCTTCCAGGCGATTGATTTCGGGATCGACATCGCGCGGTACGGCGATATCGATAAACACCATCGGCCGGTTCTTGCGCCTCTGCAAAAACTGCTGCGCATTCGGAGCGGAAAATAGAAACTCCGGTGCGCCGGTCGATGTGATGAGGATGTCAGCCTCATGCGCCCGCGCGTAGATATCTTCGAAGCGAATCACCTGGGCGCTGAACTTATCCGCCAGCCTTATAGCGCGCTCATGTGTACGATTCGAAATAATCAGCGAGCTCGCGCCTTGCTGCATCAGGTGCCGTGCCGCCAGCTCGCTCATCTTGCCGGCGCCTACCAGCAGCACCCGCTTGCCCTTGAGCGAACCGAAAATCTTGCGGACAAGATCGACTGCAACCGAGGCGATCGACACCGATGAAGAGCCGATCTGCGTCTCCGTGCGCACCTTCTTCGCCGCCGCGAATGCGCCCTGCAGCAGCCGCTCCAGGTTACCGCCCATAGCCCCGGCTTCACGCGCCGCGGCGTAAGATTCCTTCACCTGCCCCAGGATCTGCGACTCCCCGACGACCATGGAATCCAGGCTTGCAGCCACACGGAAAAGATGCCGTGCCGCGTCCATTTCGCGGTATTCGTAGAGATGCGGGACCACCAGTTCCCGCCTGACCGCATAGCGCGCCTGCAGAAAATCAGGCAGTTCAGGCTCTGGCCCCTCGTAGGCCACCAGCATCTCCACGCGGTTGCACGTGGAAACGATCATCGCCTCACGAACGCCCTCGTGCTCCAGCAACGCCGCCGTCTCCACGCTCAACCGGTCAGGCGAAACGGCCAGCCGCTCACGCAGCTCCACTGGCGCCGTTTTGTGATTCAAACCTGTGAGGAGCAATTTCATGGAGCGCTGAACCTGTGGACCGTACTGAATAGATTCGCGGCCCATACACTTAGCATCACAAGAAATACAACCGACGAGAGATACACCGCCCGTCTGCCGCGCAGTCCCCGGCTCCGCCGTACAAACAGCATCACCATGTACAGCGCCCACATCACGAAAGACAGCACGACCTTAGGATCGGCAAAATACGCCGCGCCGACACTCTCCTGCGCGATCAGCGAACCCGCCAGCAGACCCACAGTCATCCCGTGGAAGCCCAGCACCAGCGTCTTCTGCGCGATCTGATCCATCGTCTCAAGCGGCGGCAGCCAGTTGAGGAACGCAGGCGAGCGTGGGCTCTTAAGCCTCCGCTCCTGCATCAGGTAGAGGCTGCTGGCCGTAAGGCTGAAGAGCAGCGCCGCGTAAGCCAGCAGCAGGGCTCCGATATGCAGGAACAGCCACCCGCTGCGAATCATCGGCGAAGAAAAGGTGTACTTGTCCGGTCCCAGCGCGGGCACGACCGTGAGCAGGAACGCCAGCGGCAACGCAAAGATTCCAAAGGAGAGCGTGCGGTAGAAGATCGCAACCGCCAGGAATACCGTCACGATCAGCAGAGCCAGCGCCGACTGCACCTCGTGCGTGCCGACAGGCAGCCAGCGGTGCGCCAGCACCAGCCGTTCTACCGTTGAAGTCAGGTGAGCGAACCACGCTGCGCCAGCCAGCGGCAGGCAGACCTTGCGCCAGCCTTCCCGGTTCCCGAGCACCGCCGCAAATGCCGACACCGAGGCGCAGCCATAAAGTACCACCGCCACCCGGAGCCAGAGTAGAAACATATCTCTCCTAAACACTTGCGTAATCTTTAGTATACGCGCCTTTTCCAGAGGAATTTGTGAGCTGCGACACACATCCGGCGCGGTTTCCGCGGTGATCTCACCAATAACGCCGCGGCCTGGCTTTCATCCAGTGACAAACTTCGCCTTCCCCTGGCCGAGCAGCTCGGCCTCCTCGCATCCCAACCAGCAGAACGACAGAAAACGAAATCCAGAATGCGGAGAGTGCAATATGACGGACTATCGCGTGAAACCGGGCCAGGTCCATGAAGATCAGGTCACCTCGTATCTCGAAAGCCAGTCGTCGAAGCTGCCTTCCAGCTTCTTCCTCGGCGCAGCGCTTGCCTCGATGGCGACATCCCTCACGCTGAAGGCCTTCGGCAAGCACCAGACCGCGCTTTTCGTCGGCCAGTGGGCCGCCCCGTTCCTTCTGCTGGGTACCTATAACAAGATGGTCAAACAGCACGGCAGCGACGCCATCTCCCATATCGCAGACGCCGCTTAGCCCGATCACAGGGGGTCACACTACACGCCAGCCTATCCTTCGCGATATGCTGGCGTTTCCGTGTCTGATATCACCGCATCGCAAAATGAAGCCGCGCAGACTCCGCTCATGCGCCAGTACTGGGCCGCCAAGCGCCAGCATCCCGACGCCCTGCTCTTCTTCCGCATGGGCGACTTTTACGAGCTCTTTTACGAGGACGCCAAGGTCGCCTCGCGCGAACTGCAGCTCACGCTGACCGCCCGTGACCGTGAAAAGACCCAGCCCATGTGCGGTATGCCCTACCACGCGGTCGAGGGCTACATCACTCGCCTGCTCCGCAAGGGCTACCGCATTGCCATCTGCGAACAGCTCGAAGACCCGAAGCTCACCAAGAAAATCGTCAAGCGCGATGTGACCCGTGTACTCACGCCGGGCACCGCCATCGACCCGACGCTCGGCTCCAGCGAGAACAACTACCTCGCCTCCGTCCATGTCGACGGCCCGACCATCGGTCTCGCCTTCCTCGATCTCTCAACCGGCGACTTCCGCGCGACGGAATTCTCCGGCCCGACTGCGCAGCAGCAGGCCGCCGATGAGTTGGAAAAACTCGGGGCCACCGAGGTGCTCGCCAACCCCGGCAGCAGCCTGCTGAATGAGAGCCAGGAGCTCTCAGCCGCGCTTTCGCGCACACGCACCAGAACCAGCGTCGACGATTACGCCTTCAGTGCGGATTACGCCCTGCCGCTGCTCGAGCGCCAGCTCGGTGCACTTTCTCTGGAAGGCTTCGGACTCTCACAGCATCGGGCGGCCGCCGTTGCCGCCGGCGTGATCGTCCATTACGTACGGCAGACGCAGCAGAACGACGCTACGCACGTCGACGCCATCCGCTACTACGAGCGCAGCCAGCATATGCACCTCGACCAGGTGACGGTGCGCAATCTCGAGCTGCTCGATCCCATCTTCACGGACGCTGGAACCAACGCGACGCTCTTCCGCTCGCTCGATTGCCTGATGACGCCGATGGGCAAACGCCTGCTGCGTTCTTCCCTGCTTCGTCCACTGCTTGAGCCTGTAGAAATTCAGCATCGCTATGATGCCGTCGCCAAAGTGCGCGGCGATCTCATTCAGCGCGAACAGATCCGGCGCGGCCTCAGTGGCATCCTTGACCTCGAACGCCTGCTGGCACGCCTCTCGCTCGACAGTGCAGGCCCGCGCGACCTCATGGCAATGGCAGCATCCATCCGCCATCTGCCGCAGCTGCGCGCCGACATCGCGCCGCTCAACGCGCATCTCTGGAAGAGCGCGAACAACCGCCTCGACACGCTCGAAGACCTACACCAGGAGATCTCTGGCACTCTCATCCCCGAACCTCCGCTCACGCTCGCGGATGGCGGCGTGATCGCGACCGGCATTCATGCTGAGCTCGATGAGCTGCGGGCTATCAGTCACAGCGGGCGCTCGTCCATCGCTGCGATTGAAGAGCGCGAACGCCAGCGCACCGGCATTTCATCCTTAAAGGTTCGCTTTAATAACGTCTTCGGCTACTACATCGAAATTACGAAGTCGAACCTCGCGAATGTGCCCACGGATTACGAGCGCAAACAGACACTCGTCAATGCCGAGCGATTCACCACGCCCGAGCTGAAGGAATACGAAACCAAGGTCCTCACCGCTCACGACCGCTCTATCGAGATTGAGAAACAGATCTTCGGCGAACTGCGCCGCCGCATCATGGCCGGCTCGGGCCGCATTCGCAAGACCAGCGCCATCGTCGCCGAAATCGATCTGCTCACAAGCTTCGCGCACCTCGCCGCATCGCGCGGATACACGCAACCGCTGCTCGCAGAGACATCGGTTCTTGAAATCGTTGCGGGTCGGCACCCCGTCATCGAGTGCCTGATGGAGGAGGCAGGCGAAGGCCGCTTCATCCCCAACAACCTCTATCTCGACACGGATGGCCCAAGCCTGCTGCTGCTCACCGGTCCGAACATGGGCGGTAAGTCGACCTACCTGCGGCAGGCTGCACTGCTCGCCATCATGGCGCAGATCGGCTCCTTCGTTCCTGCCGAGCGCATGCGCTACGGCATCGTCGATCGCGTCTACACCCGCATTGGTGCAAGCGACAATGTTGCACGAGGCCGTTCGACATTCATGGTCGAGATGATGGAGACCGCGACCATCCTCAACACAGCCACGTCACAATCACTGATCCTTTTAGACGAGATGGGCCGCGGCACCTCGACGTACGACGGTCTCGCACTCGCCTGGGCCACGGTCGAACACCTGCATGCCCGCGTCGGCGCACGTACTTTGTTCGCCACGCACTATCACGAGCTCACCATCCTCGCCGAGCAGTTGACGAAGCTGAAGAATCTGCGTGTCGCCGTGAAGGAGTCGCCACAGGGCATTGTCTTCCTGCATTCCATTGAAGAAGGTCCCGCGAACAAGAGCTACGGTATCGATGTCGCACGGCTTGCCGGATTGCCGTCGCAGGTCATCCAGCGTGCACGCCAGGTTCTCAAGCAGCATGAGCGCTCCGAACGTATGCAGGTCGCTGCGGAAGCTGAAGCACCCATGCAGATGACCATGTTCACGCCGCTCTCGCAGCATGTGATCGATCGCCTGGAAGCGACGGACATCAATGCCCTCACTCCATTGCAGGCACTCAACTTTCTCGAAGAGTTGAAGACCGAGATCAAGGCAGGCCAGTCGACGCGATGAACTCACTCCGCCAGCGTGTCGGGAAACTGCTCTTCGTTGGGCTCGAAGGCAAAGCGATTACCCCCATGGAACGCGCATGGCTGAGGCTGATCGAGCCAAGCGGTGTGATCCTCTTTCGTCGAAACATCGAGGAAATCCATCAGACCCGTGCATTGCTGCAGGATGCACAGAGCCTCTCGTCACAACCGCAGTTCCGCTGTGTCGATCTCGAAGGCGGCCTTGTCGATCGCCTTCGGGATCTCATCGCGCCGATGCCTGCACCCGCCGCGGTGTTCGCCACCGGCAAGTCCCGCTTTTATCAGCGTCACGGTCGCCTGATCGGCGCAGAAGTGCGGCTCGCAGGCTTCAATATGACGCTCGCACCGGTGCTTGACCTCGCCCTGCCCGCGTCGTCTGCGGTAATGCGCACGCGCGTCGTTGCAGAAAATCCGGAGCACGTCGCAACCTACGCCAATGCCTTCCTCGATGGCCTTGCGCAGGAAGATGTCCTCGGCTGCGGCAAGCACTTCCCTGGCCTTGGCGGTGGAACGCTCGACTCGCACCATGCCATGCCCTCGATCGAACGCACATGGCCGGAACTATGGAAGAACGACCTCGCGGTCTATCGCGCGCTCGCACCACGGCTGCCCATGGTGATGGTTGCACACGCCTCTTATCCTCAAACACAGGACACCGCACCCGCATCCGTCTCGCGCTTCTGGATCGACAGTGTGCTACGAAAGAAAATTGGTTTTCGCGGCGTCGTCATCTCGGATGACATGGAGATGGGCGGTATTCTCACGCAGCGTTCCATCGAAGACGCGGCCGTAGAAGCCGTCGCGGCCGGGACAGACGTCATCGAGATCTGCAAGGATCCCGTTCTAACCCTCCGCGCTTTTGAAGCGCTGCTACGCGAGTCCGAGCGTTCTGCCACATTTCTCCGGCGTATCGAAGCCGCGGGACGCCGTATCGACACGCTGCGCCGCAAACTGCCAGCCGCAACGCTTGATCGCCGTATCCCGCAGGATCGCATTCTCCGCATGCGCACCGTAGTCCAGAAGTTCGCTGAGGAAATCGCCCGATGAAGAACAGCATGCTCGTCGCAGGCATCATGAGCGGCACTTCAGCCGATGGTATCGACGTCGCACTCGTCCGCATCACTCCCGGCGCCAATGGCCCGCGCCTCAAACTGCTTACCCATCACGCAGAACGCTACCCGGCGAAGCTGCGCGCGGCTGTTCTCGCAGCCATGAACTCGCCTGAAATCTCTACCGCAGAGCTGGCGCGTCTCAACTGGCGGCTCGGTCTTGCCTATGCCGCATCTGTCACAGCAGCGGTAGCAAATGCAGGTGTGCGTCCTGATCTGATCGGTTGCCACGGCCAGACGATCTACCACCAGGGCAAAGCAGAACCGTATCTCGGAGAAAGATTCGCCTGCACCTGGCAGCTCGGTGAGGCTTCTCTCATCGCAGCGAAGGCCGGCATTCCCGTCGTCTCCAACTTTCGTCCTGCCGATATGGCCGCAGGTGGCCAGGGCGCACCGCTGGTTCCCTTCCTCGACTACACACTCTTCCGGCATCCTCGCCGCGCACGCGTGCTGCAGAATCTCGGCGGCATCGCAAATCTTACCGTAATCCCCCGCGATGCTGCTCCCGATCAACTGATCGCCTTCGATACCGGCCCGGCGAACATGATCGTCGATGCGCTCATGGAGCAGCTCTCCGGCAAACGTTTCGATCGCAACGGCTCCGTCGCTCGCCGCGGCACTGTGATCCCTGCGGTGCTGGCCGAACTTCTGCGCGATGCCTACTTCGCTGCCGAACCTCCAAAATCCTGCGGCCGCGAGCAGTACGGTGCGGATTACACAGCACGCTTCCTCTCACTCTGCCGTAAGCACAGTCAGAAGCCGGAAGACGCCATCGCTACAGCCACAGCCTTCACCGCGGAGACAATCGCCAATGCCTGGCAGCGTTTCGTCGCACCACGCATTGCCGGCCAGCCGGTCGACTACATCGTGGCCGGCGGCGGAGCGCAGAATCGTACATTGATGCACATGCTCACCGAGCGTCTGACTCCGTTCGGCGCCTGCGTCCTCACAACAGACGAAACCGGCATGCCTGCACAGGCAAAAGAAGCAGCGGCGTTTGCATTGCTCGCATGGCAAACGTGGCACCATCAACCTTCGAACATCCCAGCCGCCACCGGCGCCGCGCGCCCTGCAATCCTCGGTCAGATTACCTATGTCTAAGCGGATTCTCAGCGCAGTAGCCACGTCGCTCCTCGCCTGCACACTCACTGCATGCGGACACCACGCTTCGAACAGCGATACGGTGACCATGCTCATCGAGAGCAGCCCCACGAACCTCGATCCACGCATCGGTACCGATGCACAGTCAGAGCGCATTGACGCGCTCGTCTTCGACGCACTTGTCGCACGCAACAGCCACTTCGGCCTCGACCCCGCGCTCGCGCTGCGCTGGGAAACGCCCGATCCACAGACTTACATCTTTCATCTGCGCAGCGGCGTGCATTTTCAGGATGGCCGCCCGCTCACCTCGCGCGACGTGAAGTGGACGCTCGACACGATCACCAATGGCAGCGTCGTCACGGTAAAGTCCGGCTCTTATCGCACGATTCAATCGGTGGAGACACCCGATCCCCTCACAGTCGTCATTCATCTCAAGAAACCCGACCCCGCATTGTTGTGGAACCTCTGCGACGGTGCTTTCGGCGTGGTTCCTTATGGCAGTGGCAAGGACTTCTGGCGGCATCCCATAGGCAGCGGCCCTTTTCGCTTTGTGAGCCAGACGATCGATAAAGATGTGCTGCTCGATCGATCGGAAAACTACTGGGCAGCACCAGCTAAGATCCCGCACCTCGCCTTCGCCGTCGTGCCGGATGCGACCACCCGCGCACTCGAACTCGAGAAAGGTTCAGCCGACGTGGAAGTCAATGCGCTGACGCCGGATATGGTGGAAACGCTACGCACACGTCCCAGCCTCACGGTGGAAGACGGTCCCGGCACGACGCTGGTGTATACCGTCTTCAATATGCACGACGCGCCGCTCAGGGATAGCCGCATCCGCCGCGCCATCGCACTCGGCATCAATCGACCGCTCATCATTCAGTCGCTGCTGCGCGGTGAAGCCCGCGTGGCAGACAGCATTCTGCCACCGGAACAGCCTCTTTATTGGAGTGCTCACGGCACGCTCGACGCAGTCAGCTATGATCCAGGCGCCGCCAATGCACTGCTCGATGCAGCTGGTTATCGTCGCGGCCCAGATGGAATTCGCTTCCATCTGGGGATGAAAACTTCGACCGACGAAACCACGCGGCTCCTCGCCGTGATTCTGCAACAACAGTTGTCACAAATCGGGATTTCACTGGACCTGCGCAGTTACGAATTCGCGACGTTCTATGCCGACCTCGTAAAAGGCGCCTTCCAGCTCGCGCCGTCACGTTGGATCGGCGGCAATGAGCAGCCGGATATTTTCCATTATGCTTACGCCGGTTCCAGCATTCCGCCTCATGGCGGCAATCGCGGATACTATTCCAATCCGCAGGTAGATGCCCTGCTCGATGACGCCGCAGCTGCCACCAGCGATGCACAGCGTGCCGGCGATTACCGCCAGGTACAGCAGGTTCTGGCACACGACCTTCCGTCACTCAATCTTTGGTACCTCGATACCGTCATCGTGCATTCGCGGCGTTTAACGAACGTCACCACATCGCCATCCGGAGACTTTGCGTTTTTACGCACTGCGGCGCTGGCACGCTGATCGTTCCCTCATGCATCGAGTCAATCCGGATTAGCACTCGTATCCCGCCGCAAATTCACTCAAGGAAAGATTGCATCCCATGTATCATCGAGTGGAATTCCAGCTTCGCGAGAACCAACCATGATCGGCTTTCTTCTGACAGTAGGCCCGAAAGAGGGCGGTATCGCAGTACAAGCAATTCAATCCATCCTTCGCCACTACCATGATGCGAAGATATGGGTTCGCGACGATGCTACGACCGACGGCTCTTATGAGCTCTTGAAAGGCCTCGCCGACCAGCATCCGGATCGCATCGACCTCGCACGCAACCCGCAGCCGATGGGCTACCGAGGCATCCCGGTTTCTATCTTCCGCTCCTACCATCGCATTGCGAATGCGCCGGAAAAACTGGAGATGCTGATTCAGCTCGATCCCGACGTATGGCTTCGTGATGGCATCGATGAGCTGGCCCGGAAGAAGTTTGCAGAGCAAGGCCCCGGCATCGTGGGATCCTACATGCGTTCACCTTCCCAGACCACGCGCAGCCATTCCTGGCACCGCAATAACATGATCCGGGATCTCTTTCCCCTTGGCTGGGACAAAGCCACAAAGAAGTTTCGAGCGGGCTTTCCGTTCTATCTTCCCTACTTGTCCACAGCGATGCGCAACGGCTATAAGCCTGGACATCATGTCCTCGGCGCCTTCTACATCATGAGTGGCGAAACGCTCTATGCTTTGGAAAAAGTCGGATTCTGGGACTCCATGCCCGACGCAGGAAGCCGGATCATCAAGGAAGATGACCCACTCGTCTCCATAGGAGCCTTCATCGTGGGCCATAAACTTATCGAGTTACACGATGAAGGCACGCCGAAAGTATGGATCCAGGTGGCGAACCCGCTTCCCTTTTCCGCGCAGGAGATTCTCGAAAGGAATTACATGGCCGTTCACCCGCTCAAGTACGATGAGCGGGCGCTTGCCATTCGTCGTGAACTCGCCGAGGCGACCGCGGTCGCCTGATTCAGCAGCGCACGATCTTTTCCGAGACAATCCCCTTCGTCGCGTTGCGCGTATCCACGATCAGCTTCGATTCGCGCACGATGCGCTCGTAGTCGTAGTCCGAGTGATCCGTCACAATCAGCACGCAATCGTAGCTGCCAAGGTTTTCGAGCGGCGCGCAGTGCATGTCGAGGTGATAGTGCCGTCCCTGTCCAACATACGGGAAATACGGGTCGTTGTAGGAAACGATCGCGCCCTTCTGACGCAGTAACTCAATCACGGTAAGTGACGGCGATTCGCGCAGGTCGTCGACATCCCGCTTGTACGACATGCCCAGTACCAGCACCTTCGCGTTCTTCAACGCCTTCTCGTGCTCGTTCAGCGCGTCGGCCGTGCGCTCGATGACGTAATACGGCATGGCCGTATTCACTTCGCCTGCAAGCTCGATGAACCGGGTGCGGAAATCGAACTGCTTCGCCTTCCACGAGAGATAGAACGGGTCGATCGGGATGCAATGGCCGCCGAGCCCCGGACCTGGATAAAACGCCTGGAAGCCGAAAGGCTTGGTCTTCGCCGCATCGATGACTTCGAAAATATCGATCCCCATACGCTCGCAGAGCTGCTTCAGTTCGTTCACCAGCGCGATGTTCACACACCGATAGATGTTCTCGAGCAGCTTGGTCATCTCGGCTGTGGCAGGCGTCGAAACGGGCACCGTCCGATTGAAGATCGTGGCATAGAGCGAAGAGGCCAGCTCCTGCGCAACAGGCCCGGCACCGCCCACCACCTTCGGGATATCGCGGCGCGCCACAGTGTCATTGCCCGGGTCTTCCCGCTCCGGCGAGAACGCCACGTAGAAGCCCTCTGCCTGCGCATCCCGTGCCACGCGAAGACCACCGGGATTCTTTGCCTCGAGGATCGGGATCAACTCTTCTTCTGTCGTTCCCGGGTAGGTCGTGCTTTCGAGCACAACCAGCTGCCCCGCGCGCAGATGCGGAGCGATCGCCTCGGCCGTCGCCTGCACATAGCTCAGATCGGGTTCATGGAAGTCCGTTAGCGGTGTCGGCACGCACACGATGACCGCGTCCATCTCCGTAATCGCTGCAAAATCGGTAGTCGCCAGAAAGCCAGCCCGCTGCGCGGCCTGGATCTCGGTAGCCGGGATGCGAACGATATAAGAGCCGCCCTGGTTGAGCGTCGAAACCTTCTTTTCGTCGATGTCAAAACCCGTGACACGGAAGCCGGCCTCACTGAAGAGGAGCATCAACGGCAGTCCTACGTAACCCATGCCGATTACGCCGATTCGCGCTGTGCGTCCCTCAATCTTCTTCAACCATTCCTCGGCCGCACGGCTCACTGCAACTGCCATAACTCTTGCCCTCGCTTCACTTTTCACTGTTCCGAAATGCTTCTTCCTTTATGATATCAATCAGTTTCCTCTTATCTGCAGTCGTAGCTTCCGCGTCATCGCGGAGGTGCGCCTTGGTGTCGAAAATCAGCACGAGTAACCTTGGTAACGTATATAAGGTACTGTTGCGCGTAAGCCGAATTACTGTTAGGGTCTTTACATCCCCCTAGGCGCTGCCTGCTCCTCCCCCCGCAGGAAATGTAAGTCCCCCTTATTTGCCCTTGTGGGCCTGCTTTTCCCTCTCTGCCGATCTGCCCCTTATTACCTTGCTTTCCGCGGCCACCATGACGCCGCGATCAGGAGCTGATATGCGCACTGTTTGGTCCTCTTTTGGACTGCTAACGAAATCCCTGTCTTTTCTTGGGATTATTTCGATCTTGATGGTTTTGTCGCCGCAGCGCGCCGTTGCCTCTCAGCCAACCATGACGCTCAGCGCCTCGAGCGTCGATGGGCTCAACTCCGGCACTGCCCGACTCGGCATGCATGTGCAGCTCACGCCCGTGGTAAGCGGCAGCAGCAGCACTTCAGTAACCTGGTCGATGTCTGGAGCTGGTTCCATTACGACCGCTGGCCTCTATTCGGCGCCGGATTCCGGTTCTGTCGGCACAACCGTGAAGTTCACGGCGACCCTCGACAGCACGCCCGCGGTCAGCGCGACATACACGCTCACGATCGTCAATCCCGTGCCCAGCATCACGAAGGTCAGCCCGGCCGCTCTGCCTCGCGGCACCAGCACCGTGGCGCTGACCGGCTGGGGCTTCATTCCCGGCACCGTTGTCTACATGAACGGCGCAGCTCTGCCGACGACCTATGTCTCGATCAGTCAGGTCAATGTACAGGTAACCCTGTCATCCACGGCCACCGGCAGTGTGTCCTTCGTTGCGGTAAACGGTAGCCCGTCGGGCGGTACCAGCCCCGCGGTCTCCGCCTCCATCGCGGCGATCGGGCTGACCCTCCAGGCACAGAGCGCGGGTGGTTTGAATACCGGCAGCGTGACGATGGGTCTGCACATGCAGCTCACGCCCGTCGTTACGGGCACGACGAGCACAGCGGTCACGTACAGCCTCAGCGGAGCCGGCACTCTCACATCGGCAGGCCTCTACACCGCGCCCGCCTCCGGTACGGCAGGACAGAGCATCACGGTCAAGGCCGCTCTCACCTCCGACTCTTCGGTGACTGCCTCATACACCTTCGAGCTGCTGAACCCCGCGCCCGTACTGACAAAGCTCTCTGTCAGCTCGCTCCCCAAGGGAACCACAACGGTTCTCGTTGCCGGGAGTGGCTTCATCCCCTCGACCACCGTACTGGTCAGCGGCAAAGCCGTCGCAACCTCGTACGTTTCCCCGTATGAAGTAAGCGCACCGGTCACGGTTTCGACGAGCGGCGTCTCCATCGCTACGTACAATGCCGGTCCCGGAGGCGGAACCTCGTCGGCCATCCAGGTGCCGCTCTCCGGCCTGAGCATGACGCTGAATGCCACCAGTGCGGACGGCGCGAACACCCATACCGGACGGCTTGGCCTCCACGTGCAGCTGACGCCGGTCATCACCGGCACCACCAGCACGGCAGTCACCTGGACCCTGAGCGGGCCCGGCACGATCAGTTCGGCCGGACTGTATACCGCTCCTTCGGCGAACGATACAGGCCAGGTAGCGACTGTAACGGCCGCGCTGACCTCCGACCCCACCACCACTGCGACCTATGCGATCACGCTGATCAACCCGGCGCCGTCGGTCTACTCCTTCACACCGACGAGCCTGACGAGCACCAGCAACACGGTCTCCGTCGTCGGCGCGCAGATGGTCCCCGGCACCACGGTGCTCATCAACGGATCGGCCGTAGCGACGACCTACGTCTCCTGGAACAAAGTCACGGCCGTCGTACCCGGTACCGCGGGCGAAAACACCACTCTCTCCATGACGGTGCAGAATCCCTCGCCCGGCGGCGGAAGCACATCCGCATACTCGCTGCCGATCTCTGTCCCCGGCGGCCTTTCCGTAAGCCCTGCCAGCCTGCCCATCAACAGCAGCACCATCACGGTGACCGGCACCGGCTTCTCCAGCTCATCCGTAGTCTGGGTGAACAGCGAAGCCGTACCGACGACTTATGTTTCTGCCACCAAACTCACCGCCACGGCCTTCGTTCCACCGTGGCGGACCGCCGCGGTCACTGTCGGCGTAGGCAATGCGACCAGCGCCAGCGATACCGTCAGCGTGCCTGTCGTGAATCAGACTGCTGTCACGTGGGACGCCGCTGTCCGCTTCAGCTATCAGGCGGCCTTCGGACCGCGTCCGGATGTCGTCGCGCAGATCCAGCAGGAAGGCTTCGACACCTTCCTCACGCAGCAGTTCGCCCAGCCTGTCTCGACCTACCCCGTCGAGTCTTCGTCGAGCGATCTCACCAAGATCCAGTTCTTCTATAACGCGCTCGGCGGCAGCAATCTCCTCCGCCAGCGTGTGGCCTTCGCGCTTGAGGAGTTCATCACGGCGTCGGAGATCGATGGATACATCTACCCCACCGTGGTTCCCTGGCAGACGCTCATGGAGAAGGATGCTTTTGCGAACTTCCGCACTCTGATGAACGACGTCACTCTCAACGCGACGATGGGCTATTGGCTAAACCTGGGCAATGACTTCTCGCCCTTGAACCCGGCACAGCACCCCAACCAGAACTATGCCCGCGAGTTCATGCAGCTGTTCACGATTGGCCCCGTGATGCTCAATGACGACGGCTCGCAGGTTCTCGATTCGAATGGCAAGACCATCGCCACGTATGACACGGCCAACGTACTCGACATGAGCCGCGCGCTCACCGGATGGGCAAATCCGGCGAACGATTCGAGCGCGACCGCTGCCTTGCTCATGGACTTCGGCCTTCCCCTTCAGGCGAACGAGAGCCGGCATGACACGGGCTCGAAGACGCTCCTCGGCAATGTGACGCTGCCCGCGGGCCAGACCATCACCGAAGACCTGAAGAGCGCGCTGGATACGGTCTTCAACCACCAGAATGTGCCACCCTTCATCTCCAAGCTGCTGATCCAGCATCTGGTGAAGAGCGACCCCTCGCCCGAATACATCGAGCGCATCTCCAAGGTGTTCGAGAATGACGGCACCGGCGTCCGGGGCAACCTGCAGGCTGTCGTGCGCGCGATTCTTCTCGATACGGAAGCTCGCGCCGGAGACAGCGACACGGTCGCCGCCTCTGACGGTCATCTCCAGGAACCGATCCTCTATTTCCTGGCCGTGATGAGCGGCGTCCAGACGACCCCGACCACGACTGCGCTGGTGTACACCGAGCGCAGCCTGGGCGAGCACATCTGGAATCCAAACTCGGTCTTCAGCTTCTACCAGCCGACATTCGACATTCCCGGCACTACGATCAATGCTCCGGAGTTCCAGCTTTACGACTCGAACTACCTGCCGCAACGTTCCCAGGTGCTCTACAGCGTGCTTGAAGGTACCCAGCTTGGCTTCAACAAGAACTATCAGACACAGAGCTGGCTCTTCTCGCACTTCTCTAACATTCCTGACCTGCTCGACGCGGTCGACCACCTCTTCTTCCACGGAACCATGCCGACGGCAACCAAGAGCGTGATCGAAAACTACGTCGCATCCGTTCCCACGCTGCGCGAGCAGCAGGTGGAAGCTCTGTATCTCGCACTGAATTCTGACTCATTCCAAATTTCTCACTAAGAGGTCATATGCTGAATCGCAGAGGATTTCTACGTCTCGGGGCCCAGACCGGGCTCGCCACGGCCTTTATGCCGCTATGGATGCGGATGGCCGGCGTGCAGGCCTATGCCCAGTCCAGCGGTGGTTACAAGGCCATCGTCTGCATCACGCTCGAAGGCGGCAACGACGGCAACAACACCGTCGTGCCGCTCGAAAGCTCTCTCTATAACCAGTACACCTCTCTGCGCCAGACCCTCGCGCTCTCGCAGAGCCAGCTCCACCAGGTGCAGTGTGCCACCAGCGGCACGCTCCTCGGTCTCCACCCGAGCCTCACCAATCTGGCGTCGATCTTCTCTCAGGGCAATGCTTCCATCATTGCCAACTGTGGGCCGATGGATCAGCCGCTCACCAAGGCTCAGCTGCAGGCGGACGCGACCCTGCTGCCCGAACTCTTTGGCTCTCACCCCGCTGCCATCGCACAGTGGGAAAGCGCCACTACGGATGCCTACCCCACCAGCGGCTGGGGCGGACGTATCGCCGACCAGATCACCAGCCTCTCCGGTTCCCTTCCGCCCGTAATCAGCGTGACCGGTGTCAGCACCTTCACCGTGGGTGAAAGCATCCAGTCGATATCCGCGATGAAGTCTGCCTACGGCAGCCAGACTCTGCCTGCCGCGCTCGCGGCTCCCGCAGCTGAAATCGCGGCGCTCGACCAGCAGTCCGCGAATACGCTCATCGAGCAGTCGGCGAACATGCGCATCCAGGCAAACAATCTGCAAAGCATCTTGCAGCAGAGCCTGACCGCCGGATCTACGTTCAAGACAACCTTCCCCACCAGCACCCTGGGGCAGAACCTGTTGACTGCCGCTCAGGCCATCAACGGACGCTCGGTCGTCGGGGCTTCCCGCCAGATCTTCTACTGCAGCACCGGCAACTTCGACACGCACGGCGCTCAGGTTGGAACCCAGGCCACCCTGCTCTCGGACCTCGACGCCAGCCTCGGCGCCTTCGTGGCGGCAATGCAGGAAATCGGCATGTTGAACGATGTCCTGATCGTGACACTCTCGGACTTCGGGCGCACCATGCAGTCGAACTCCTCCGACGGCAGCGACCACGGCTGGGGCAATCACCAGTTCGTCATCGGCGGCGGACTCACCGGCAGGCAGCTTATCGGCTCGCTGCCCGACTTCGACCTCGGCGGCAGCCAGGACTACACCGGCCAGGGTGTGTGGATTCCCACGATTGCCACACAGCAGATCTCCGGCGCCATCGCTTCCTGGTTCGGTCTCACTTCATCGCAGATCGCATCGATCTTCCCGAACCTCGCTGCGTTCTCCTCAAGCACATTCAGTCTTTAGTTCGTTCCATAAACGAAAAAGACTCCCGCACCATGCGGGAGTCTTTTTCGTTAACCAGATGAATTCTGAAACGCCCTACCCCTTCAGACTGCCGGCTTCCTGCGTGTCGATCGATTCCGCCCCTTGAGAGCCTGCGGGCATGTGATTCACTCCGCCGTTCACCACCTCGTCGTAAATGGCTTCCAACTCGCGCGTCTGCCTGTCGATATCGAACTGCTCGGCCACCCAGGCCATGCCACGCTCACGGGAGCGCGACCAGATATCATCATCGTTCAGGTAGAGGAGCAGGTTCTCTGCCAGCTGCGCGATGTTGCCTTCCGGAGCAAGGAGTCCGCCCTCGCCGTGCCTGACGACCTCCGGGATGCCGCCATGCTCAAAACTGGCTACCGGTACGCCCATGGCCTGCGCCTCAGCAAACACCATCCCCAGCCCTTCGCTGTCGCCGTTATCCGCTGTGACACTGGGAACGCAGAAAACCCGCGCGGCACGCAGTTCCTTGCGAATCACGCTACCCGGCTGCGACCCCATGAAGAGACATCGCACGCCGAGACTCTTCGCCAGCTCCGTCAGCCGGGGGCGCAACGCGCCGTCGCCGATGATCGTCAACTCCACATCCGGCCGCTGCTTCTGCACCAAAGCCATGGCGCGTAGCAGGTACTCGCAGCCCTTCTTCTGCACAAGACGGCTTACGAAGAGAACGGAGTTGCGCTTCGCCTGCGTGCCCTCCGGACGAAACTGCTTCAGGTCGATGCCGATGGAGTGGACGCGCAGCTTCTCCGGCGGAAAGCCGGCACGGATGGCCCGCTCCCGGATGAACTGAGACACACACAAGAAGGCGGATGCCCTCTTCCAGAGATACTCATACCCGGCATTCGATCGCTGGGAGATTGTGACGTCGTAGCCGTGCAGTGTCACGATGAGTGGGAGCTGTAGCCGATCCGCAATATGCGCCGCGGTGATACCGTCGGGGCCAAAATGGGCGTGGATCAGGTCTGCCTTCACATCCGCAACCCTGCGATGGAAGAGCGGTGCAACCCACGTCCACCAATAAAGCCGTTTGCGAATACGGGTGGCAACAGATGGCTCCCCGGTCAGCAGAATGGCGTTATTGGGAACTTCGAGACTGCGCCTCACCCTGCACATGCCGACGAACCGGGGCTCAAACGCCTGCAGCGCATTGGCCTGGGCGGCGATAAATGTCTCACTGATGGGAAGAAGGTCCGTCCTGTAGATCAGAACTCTTCGCCTGTTTGCCGTCACGAGATGCCTGTGGAATACCCCTCGTCACCGTTGTGTTCGGAAGGGCGCCGCGGGCTACGCAGCCCGCGAAATGAAGCGTAGTAGAGCACCTTTTTCCGGACATCCGGCGTCATTACTTTTCGTAGATACGGATATAGCATACCGTTCAGGAACAGCAGCCACAAAATTTTCACGTCGAACGCGCCATACTGCCAGCAGTCCTTCACCAGAGAGAAACGCTCGCGCAGTGGAACTTTGTCCTGTGCTGCAAGGTTCATCGGTGAAATTGCCAGGTACGATGAGAGCGCCTTGGGAGTAAAAATCTCCCTGCTGCCGACGGCCCAGTTCCGGCAGTCCTGCCAATCCATACTGGCCGTGATCCGCTTCCGCTTGCGCTCGTTGTAGAAGATGCTGAGCACCTCAGGCACCAGCGCCACGCTCACATTCGGCAGCCGCAATGCGCGCAGAAGCCAATCGGTATCCTGGTTCCTCTTGAGCCCCTTGGTGAAGGGCGCCTCTAAGAAGAACTCGCGCGAGATCAACCAGGTGGAGGTCTGCGGGAAGCCTTCCATCAGGCCGAGCCAGGAGACTTCGCTATAGAGAAAATCACTGATCTTCTGCCCAGGGGCAATAAAACGCCGGGGACGGACCAGTTCCGTATCTCCCATGCGATCCAGATACTGGCAGGCGACGACGATCCTCGGCCCCGGCAGGGTCTTCGCCAGAGCCAGCTGCTTCTCAATCTTTTCCGGCAGCCATTCGTCGTCGTCATCGAGCAGCGCAATCCACTGCCCGGTGGCAGCGCGGGCTCCTACATTTCTGGCTTCCGAACCGCCAACGCCCTCCTGCAGCGCAAGCACTCGCACACGGGGATCGCGAATTGCCTCGAGAGCGGCAATGGTCTCCTCATCGGGACCATCCACCACCACGACCGCTTCAATATCCTCAAAGGTCTGGCGAAGAACACTCTCCACCGCCCGGCAAACCAGCGCGGGACGATTACGCGTTGGGATTACAGCACTCACTTGATAGGGCACTTGGCGAGTTTCTCCTTAGAGTTCTTAGTTCATCGGTCGCCCCACTACAGGGCGCCTGAATACAATTCGCTTCCAGATCAGCGGCTTCCGCGAGAATCGACTTTCACCGCATTCGCCGGCACATCCGGCTGCACCCGAACCGGAGTACGAGACTTTCGCAGGTCATTTCCTAGAAACGCGACGTCCTGACTGGCAGTCCCTGAGACCACAGCATAGGTCTCCACCGGCTCGAGGGCCACGCAATGCTGGATGGAAGCATGCTGAACATTTTTCAATGCAACCAGCTGTTGCGCATTGGTTGTCCCGCTCGCATCCACGTCGGTCAGTACCAGGCCATTTACATCTTCAAAGCTCAGAGCTGGCCTCGGATCGCCTACGCTCGAGTGAAAATGCACATCGTTCAACGTGATGCCCTCGGCATGGCGGCAGTAGAGACCAAACACGGGGAGGCGGCCAAACATCTTTGACTCCGGTCCGCCATTCGGCAGCTCGCCAGGCTGATTACTTGCCCAAACTGTCTGCCCCTGCTCTGAGGTCTCGATGCGAACATTCTCCAGAGTCACGTTCTTTACCGGAAACCCAGGAAGCCCTGTGATCGAGGAGGTGATCTCGGCGCCCGTCGCGCGAACATTGGATATTTTCACGTTACTAAGGCGGCCCGCCATTGCAACGGTCTTGTCTTTATAGGAGTTCTGCAGGCGCACAAGGATCGGACCGCGCACGTTGCTCAATGAGATATTCGAGACCGTCACGCCGTCGATCCAGCCATTGTCGGCCATCGCAATGGTGATACCGCCGATCGCCCGCTCGTTCATCTGACCTGCCGTGGAGATGATCTGCGAATCGCGGAAGACAATATTCTCAAACCCTCCAAAGCCCTCAATCCCGACCTTGAAGCCATTACAGGTAGTGGTGATCCGGCAATTGCTGACCTCGATATTGCGCGATACCGGTGTGGCTCCGTAAGGATTGAATGCCTTCAGGCAGATCGCATCGTCGCCTGTCACAATGTCGCAATCGATGATCCGTACATTCTGGCAGGCCGTCGGATCTATCCCGTCAGAGTTCGGAATGTTGAACGAGTTGCGGATCTTGATACCACGGATCAGGACCGTGTCGCAGGCAATCGGCCGCAGGGTCCATCCCGCTGCGTTTTGCAGCGTCACTCCCTCGAGCCGCACCTGCTTACACTCGGCAAGCTCCACCATCGGCGAGAAGAAATGCCCCAGCTTCCAGTGAGCGCCTTCCACTTCTTTCCAGGCCCATTCTGGCCCCGGCTCCGGCGTTCCATTCGGCACGGGTCGTGCCTGCCCATCGATGGTGCCCTGCCCGGTAATCGCGATGTTCTGCTGCTGGAAGGCAAAGATCAGATGCTCTTCGACCCTGCCTTTGATCGCCGCCCGGGCTTCCGGAGAGAGCGCATAGTCTCGCTCGTCCTGACTTCCGAGAAGCACCGCTCCAGCCTGGAGGTTGAGCTCCACATTGCTCTTGAGGATGACCGTTCCTGTCAGGTAACGCCCCGGAGAGACGGATACAACACCGCCGCCAGTGGCAGCGCAGGTGTCGATCGCGCGCTGCAAAGCCTGCGTATCCTTGGCCGCGCCGTCTCCTACTGCTCCAAACCGCCTGGGATCCCAGACCTTACCGGCGGAAGCCTGCTGCGCGAAGGCAGCCAGCGGAACGCCCTGAAGTACACCTGCTGCTGCAAACCCGGACGCGCTCTTTGCGGCGGCCTTCATCCATGTGCGGCGACTCATGCCGCGCACGCCTACTCGATCCTTCCCTTGGCCCATCATCCCTGTCCGTCTTCCGCCTAGTAGCCCAGGTTCTCAGCCACGCGGTTGGAGCCGGTCAGGATCTCTCCCCCCACGCCAAACACCGCCAGATACGCACGCCGTGCCGCGGCCGGATGATATTTGCGCAGAACGAGCTCCCGCGCCCTGCGTCCGTACTCAACACGAAGAGCCGAGTCTGCAAGCAGCTGGCGCAATTGCTCTACCAGCACCTCGGAATGACCGTTGTCGAAGAGCAGAGCGGCATTTCCACCTTCGGTGATCTCGTGATGCACATCAAGGCTGCTGAAGACACATGGCAGTCCGTGGCCCATGGCCTCCAGGCACACCATGGGCAATCCTTCAGGGCCCATCGACGGCATCACAAAGATGTCTGTCCGGGCATAGAAGACCTCCGGATCCTTCCGGAAACCGGCAAACTCGACATCCAGGCCTTCCGCCATGGCTTCGAGTTCCTTGCGATACGGTCCATCGCCGACCACCGTGAGCTTCACACGGGGCACTCCGCGCAGAGCCTCAATCAATAAGTGCAGGCCCTTATAGCGCTCGAGTCTCCCAACGTAGAGAATCTCCAGACGGTTGGGATCGGTTTCGTTGAGATCCCTGGGCATCTCCGGAATCTTGCTGACCCAGTTCGGGATGACTCTCGCTCGCTCGACCGGCAGGATGCTCTCAAGATCACGGCCGACTGTTTCGGAAACACTCACGGTATTGGTCGAAAGCCGAACCAGCATGCGCGAGGCCAAGCGGGGAAAATACTTATGCGGGCTGCGGAACCAGGAATAGACATCCTTCTCGAAGGGACCATGGCGCGAATAGACCGTTTCCCGTCCCAGGATGCGGGCCGGAATCAGGAAGATCGATTCGAGCATGCCGTTCATCTGGACTACATCGATGCTCTGCCAGATGATTACTCCGACTGCAACCGCCAACGCGGCCAGAAAGCGCAGCGGCTTCAACATGCCGCCGAACGCCGGCGTCACATAAACCCGTACCCCTTCGCGGCGCATCGCCTCGGCCAGTTCCGGCAGAACACAGACAGCGAAAAGATCCGCGTGGTCTCCAAGCATCGTCGCCAAACCCAGGAGATAGGTCTCCACGCCGCCCATCGGCGTTCCTATATCGATAAAAAGGATCCGCTTTCGCTTCTTTGCCATTGCATCCCTTTCCTTTTCGGACGATCCATCGCAAGCCATATGCACTGCCACCTGGGTTGGAAAGCCGTATCTTCAGCGGAGAACCATCGCAGCACGCAATCCCACACCAACATCTTTACTCTTAATTTTCATCCGGCCTTAAAAGGCCTGTCGAGCTTTCGCTCTGTCCGAGTGCTCTCTCAGTTACCCGGGGATCTTACTCCTACGACAAGAGTTCCTGCACAATTGCCCTATTGCCGGTGGGGCAAACAGGCATTTCCAGATATACATTTCAGATACACCGGGGTTGCCCTGTAACAGCAGGCGCAATCCCCAATTTTGTGAACAACGGCCAAAGACTGGCCTTGAAGGGAGACCTGTGCGGTTCGTGGCTCTCGCCACCTACAGCTCTCCTGCACAAGGATTCGGTTGAGCTTTTAGATAGCTTGCCGAATGTGCAGGTTGTTTTCAACGCGAGGCTTCCGTCCAAAAAACGAAAGTAATCGATACCTTCCCGAATCGGATCATGCGGCCGTTGCCACAACCTGACGCGCGGCAGCCGCAGCCCGGGATAGACGCTGCACGATCACCCAGTTCATCACCGCGAGGCCTCCATCTGTAATCAGGCTGGCCCATGCTGCGCCCAGCCATCCATGCCGGGGAATCAGCCATAGATTCAGGCAGAAGTTGAAGGCTGCGGCGACGCACTGGCTCGTGGTCCGGTAACGCTGCATTCCTGAGCCCGTCAAAGCCGAGCCGGTCATCTGGTGAATGCTGCGAAACACCGGGATCAGGCACAGCCAGCGCAGCGCCAGCACACTTTTCGCGTAGTCATGGCCCACGACGTAAGGAATGATCGGCGCGAGGAGGAACATGCCGGCAGCACCGGCAGCGGCAAGCCAGATCGCCTTGCGCAGCAGGGTCCGCCCCAATTCCGCCGCATGGTCGATTCCCTTCGCACCCTGCTGAAAGTACCGCGGCATCGCAGCGTCACGCAGCGAAAAAATCGGGATCGTGGCAATGTCCACCACGCGATACGCCATCGAGTAGATGCCGTTGCCCACGTTCATCCCGTAGTGGCTCAGCATCGTCTTATCGAGATCGTTATAGGCCGAAGAGGTCGACTGAGAGAACGAGTATTGCAGGCCTTCCCCGGCATGCTTCTTTGCCAGCGAGAAGTCGAACTTCGGCAGACCGAACTGCATCGTCACTGCGACCACGGCAATGACCGCGCCGATCAGCGAAACAATCAGCGAAGCGATCGTCCACCGCCCTGCCGTTGCGCGGTGCATCGTCACCACCATGACCGCCGCCGCAATCAGGCGCATCACGTTCGTCAGCAGGTTCATGGTTGCCGTCACCCGCATCTTTTCGAAGGTCTGAAAAACGCGCCCCGCCGCAAAGCCCATTTGCGTGCAGAGGCAGATGCTGATGGCTGCCGGAAAGACGATCGCTGCGCTTTCCTTGTCGAGGATGAAGCGGCCAATGACCTGCAGCACCAGGGCAACAATCAGACTCAGGCCGCAGACGAAGATCAGCACATTTCCCCAGTACTTGGCGAAGCGCTCCTTATCGGCGCTTACATAACGGAGGAAAACCGTGTCAGAGCCAAGCGAGCTGTATTGTCCCACCAGCGATACGAGCGCGAAGGTACCCGCATAGACTCCATACTGCGCGGTGCCCAGCAGGCGGGCGAGCAGGATGAAGTACAGCGCCTGCGAGATCAGCCCGAGTCCCTGCCCCAGGAACATCCATCCGGCATTTTTCGCGAGCGTGCTCTTTTTCAGCTTTTCGATCGATTGCCTTACCTGAAACATCACGCCAGCTGCCGCCTTCCGTTTGTCCGTACATGTTCGGCAAGCCCGACTCCCGCCATCACAAACATCACCCATTCGATGCTGTGCGGAAGCATGAATTTGTCTCCGTCCACAATCGCCAGCAGCGTGATGAAAAGCATCGACATATACCAGAGCACATGGGGCGGCGTATCCGCTTTCAGGCTGCGCATCGCGCTCCGGGAGGCCATGCCCAGCGCAATGAACTGGAGCAGCACGCCCACAAAGCCAACCTCGAGCCAGAGTTCAAGGATGCCGTTCTCCGCGTTGCCCAGTCCCGGAAAGCCGCTGGCCAGGGCGAGGTGCATCGACTCACCTTTGAAGCCCATCCAGAACGCGTCATAACCATAGCCGAGCATCGGTCTCTTAAAGATCGACAGGAAGACGGCCTTCCATATCTGGGTGCGGCCGCTCATGCTGGGATCCTTGCCCATCGCGACCACAATCTGCCGGAAATACACGGTCGCAATCCAGATGATGAGAGCGATCAGCCCCACCAGCAGGAAAGACACAAGCAGCTTCTGCAACGGAGTCATGTGCCGCATGGCACGCAGCGTGATCGCACAGGCGATGCAGCACAGCAGGACCAGCCATCCGGTACGGGAGGTGGTCGCCAGGACCAGCAGACCCGTAATCGCGAGGTAGGCAATCCGCTTCATGTTGCCGAGCTTTCCCGGGAACTTATAGAAGAAAGCAGGAAGCATGAAGGAGATCATCACCACAGAACAGACATTCTTGTGGGGGAAGATGCCCTCCACACCGATCATCGCGTTCTTATGGTCGATGCCCGCTCTTGGCAGCACTGCCGCGATAGCAAAGCTGAAGAGCGTCACCACCAGCCCGACAAAGATAAAGAACTGCATCTGCTGTTTCGGCTTGAGCCTTACAGCCAGATAGATCGAAAACGCCGTCAGGATCATGGTCTGCACAGCAAAGACGAAGCTGCGCTTCGGATCCTGTGACCATGCGGCGGAGGCCATCGCCCACAACGGCATGATCAGGTAAAACCAATTGCGCGTGCAGACGTCGAGAAGAGGCTTCCAGATGACGGCCATCGCAAGGCAGATCAGGCCATAGCAGGCGACCATTTCGATCGAGTGCGCGGCCGACCCCTGACCGAAGTTCGAGTTGACGAGTGCGCCGTACTGCCCTTCCGCTGGTGTGTTCAGGCTCATGTACTCGAACGAGAAGCTGCCGCGAGCCGCGAAGAACACCATCGGAAACAGCAGCCCATAGGTGAGCACTAACCCGAAAACCGAGCTGCTGTCCTTCCTCAGTACGCTTCGCTCGCGCGATACGGGCAAAGCGCTTTGGGTTGCAGTAAAGGTCGCCACCGAAATCTCGTTCTCCTAAGTGAGCAAGTGCCTGTTTTTAGAATGCGTACACAGAAGCGGTCGCCGCGGCGGTTTCCACCGAGGAGATACCGAGCAGCGAGTTCTTGGCAAAGCTGAACGGCAGGTAGATGATGTCGTTCGCCTGGAGAGTCATGTCCGGCTTCTTGCCCTTTTCCATGTCGCCCAGATTCAGCTTGATCAGATAGGGACGACCCTCTGGATCCTTACGCACCAGCCGTGCCTTGCCGACAGAGGCGCTCTTGTCCGCGCCGCCCGCAAAGGCAACCAGTTGCAGAACCGTCAGCTTGGAATCGTTGTTCACGATCGGAAAGCCGCCCGGCTTGTTGAAGTCGCCAATGGCATAGACCAGTTCCGCGCGCGCAACCCGGACGACGTCCCCGGGATAGACCATCGTGTCGCGGACTCGCAGGGCTTCCGCAGCCGCCGGCTTGAGGCCTGGCGCCGCGGAGTCGGGCACAAGGGTCGGCTGGTTCGACGAGTAGTAGGTCACCATCTCGCCGGTGCCATGGCGCTGGATGACGACGTTGCGATCGGCATCCTGCTGCAGGCCGCCGGCCAGTGCCAGCACCTCGGCAACAGATTTCGGCGAAGTCACAGGATACGCACCCGGCAGGCGAACCTCACCGAGGACCGAAATGTTCTGCTCCGCATACTGCGCCACAGTCACGGCCACACGCGGATTCACCAGATAGTGCTGCGCAACCAGCGCTGCTCCGATGGCCTCAGAGGCCTGGAGCGGCGTCATGCCTGCAACCTTCACGTTTCCGCCGACCATCAGCGGCAGGTTGCCGTTGTCGGTAACACGGGCGTGCTGCTCAAGTTCAGGCGCATCGAGGATCGAGATATGAACCAGATCGCCCGGAGCAATCAGCAGACTATCCTGCGGCTGTTGAGCCACCTGCGCATGCAGGGATAACGCGCCGCCGGCCAGAACAACCATCAGCCACACAAAGTTCTTAAGCGACTTCATTGACGTTCTCCATGTAGTAATGAGTGTTTCCGGGGCCAAAGTAGCTGTGATACGCGTCCGAGTTCATCTGCACGGCGTTAAACACGATTCCCACCGAGCTCTTGCCGCGACGCGAGCTGAGCAGATGATAAGCACGCTTGAGCGAGCCCATCGGCGTTACTCCCTGGCGCGCCACCAGCAGCGCCGAATCCGAGTACTCGCTCAGCATCAGGGCATCGACCACCGGAAGAATCGGCGGCGTATCGATGACCACCACTTCGTACTTCTCCTTCAGGTTAGTCATCAGCTGATGCATCTTCTGCGAGGCCAGAAGCTCAGAGGGGTTCGAGGGAACCGGTCCGGCCGGCAGCACGGAGAGGTTGCTCAGGCCGTCCACCTGGACGATGCTCATCACATCCTGCTCACCCGAAAGGAACGTGCTCAGGCCGTCCTTGCTCGATGAATAATTCCCTTCCTTGCTATCGGTGGGCCGGCGCATATCCGCATCCACGAGCAAGACCCGCTTGCCCTGCTGCGCCATGCTCACCGCCAGATTTTTGGCCGTGATGCTCTTGCCTTCGTCCGAGCTGGCGCTCGTCACCAGCACCACCTGCGACTTCTTCTCGCCCGGAACCACCGGCGAGAGAGACGCACGCAGTCCGCGAACAGCCTCGCTGTATGCCGACTTCGGAGCTTCCAGCGTGCGGAAGTGCGCGGTTGAACTGAATGATCCCTTTTCCTTTGCATACTTCGGAAGAATGGCGACCAGCGGCGCACCAAGAGCTTCGATCTGCTCAACAGTGTGGAGACGGTCATCCGCGACTTCGGCGATCAATGTCGCGCCGAAACCCAGGATCGCGCCAACTACTACCGACAGGGCGAGGAAGAGCGGTACATTCGGCTTCTTCGGCTTCGCGGGCACGCGCGCCGGATCCACGATCGAAATATCCGAGCCGCGCAGCCCCTGCAGAACACCGGCTTCCTTCAGCTTGCGCAGCAGGTCCTCGTAGAGGGTGCGGCTCTGGTTCGCCTCTTCCCGCAGGATCGAGTAGTCGATCGTCTTATCCTTCAGCGCGTTGGCCTCGGCGCGGTTGGACTCGTACTGCTGTCGCGTCTGGTCTTCCTGCTGCTTCGCAACGTCGTAGTCGTTCTTGGCGCGTTCCTGCACACGAGCCACTTCGTCGGCGATCGCCTGGTTCACCTTGTCGAGCGAGGCGCGCATTTCAATCATGCGCGGATACGCATCGCCGTAGTGCTGCTCGGCGGTAGCGATCTGCTGCTGCAGCTGTGACTGCTGCAGACGCAGGTTCTGGATCAGGCTCAGCGCGTTGTTGACCGCCGGACCATTGCCGCTCTGCGAGGTGCCGCTCAGTTCGGAGAGCAGTTCGGCGTTGCCGCCCTGCACGGCCTTGTAGACCGCTTCCTTCAGGATGCGATTCTGGTCGGCAGCGGAGAGGGCGGTCGTCGACTGCTCCAGCCGATCCAGCACATCCGAATAAAGCTGCTCATGTCCCTGGGCATCACTTCCGAGGCTGAAAATACCGGTCTGCTTCTGCAGATCTCCCAGCTTTTCCTGCTCCTCTTCACTCTGCTTGCGGAGGTCGCTCAGCTGGCTGGAGAGCCAGTTGGCCGCTTCCGACGTAGAAGCCAGCTTGGTCTGGAAGGTGTAGTCGTTCAGGCCCTGGATCAGGTGATTGACCACAGCCGCGGCGACCTTCGGGTCGGAATTGGTGTAGTCGATCTCCAGCAGTCTCGTACCGCTGATCACCTTCACATCGAGGTGCTTCTCGAAGGCTGCGACCAGACGGCTGCGGCGAGCCGGGGAATTCTCCAGCGAAGCGCCGACCGGATCGGCAATGCCCTTCGATGCGAACAGCCCCATCACCCAGCCAATGGGGTTGAAGTGCGGCTCAAAATCGCGCTGATGTTCGAGATTCAGATCCTCGATCGCCTTGATCGCGAGGGTGTCCGACTGCAGAATCTGCGACTGCGTCTCGAGATTGATGGTGGTCTGGAGCGCATCACCGCCGGCGGCATCTCCTCCTGCACCGCCCTCGAGATCTGCGGCGTTCAGTCCGGTCGCATCGTCCTTCTGCAGCTGCACGATGCCGGTCGCGACATAACGACGAGTGGCAAAGATGCAGTAGATGGTCGTCAGCAGCACTACGCTGCCGAGAACCAGGTAGAACACGCGACGACGCCGGCGGAATACCTTCCACACGTCATTGACCGTCAATCCGGCTTCTACTGATGACGGAGGGGCTTCCAGGAGATAGTTAGTCATAAATTTTCCTTACCGCAGAGTGAGTTAACGGACTCGGTGTTTCCAGCGGGCTGCAGGCACAACAAGAGCCGCGGTGAGCGAAGTCCTGATGCAATCGGCTCTTCAAACTTGTTTAATACTGATCTTTTTTCACCCGGGACTTGACCCAGTCTTTCGCCCTGAAGACAGCGGGAGGGGTGAACTCCTTCATGACCCGCTTCACCAGTGGCTCGCGCTTCGAATAAAAACTCGGCGCGTAAACCGACGCGTGCGGGATCAGGGAGTCATCCGGCACGGTGTGGAAATAGGCAGCGAAGGACTGCCGGGCCCGGCCATCGACAACCACAGGCCGAACGCCGTGGAAGTTCTGATCCGCAACCTCGAAAATCACGGTGCGGTTGAAGATCGGCTCCACCACTCGCTCACACCGTGAGCCGCTGGTATCCCACAACTCAAGCTGGCCGCCGAATTCATGGTCCCAGTTCTTATTCAGGTAGGTGAGCATCACCAGCCGCCGCCGCAGGCCGGTGTTCTGATCAATGTTCCGGTCCGCATGCACATCGAACTGACCGCCCTTCGGCACGACATGGAAACCGGCGCCACCCATATAAGGATCGGGAAGCAGGCCGCGCACACCGCTCAGTTCGGTCATCAGGTAGAGAAACTTGGCAGAGTTTATAAATGAGGCAAACTGGTAGCCGGCTTCCTGGAACTCTACGGCCGATCTGAGATTTGACTTGGAGAGACGCTCACGGCGCTCATGCACCCACTTGTCATCGGTAAGGGGAGGAATCTCATTCAGGACCCCGTCGAGCACGTCATCCCGGAACATATTGTCGATGACCAGGTGCGGAAAGGGCTTTGCGTTCTTGAACTGCTCCTGAAGCTCTTGCGTAGATGCCGGCAGAGAAATCTTATCGGACAGGATGCTCATGATTCCTGCCTCTTGCATGGTTGCCATGATCGTTCCCTTCTTGCCCTGAGATGCAGCATGCTGCTCTTTTTTGGGGATTTGCGAGGCGAAAAGCTCTAGTACCTGAAAGAGATTGGGCGCGGAGCAGTGTAGAGTTCGGCCTGAATCCCTATTTTGTCTGCCATCACAAGTTTTACTCGATCCACGCAGGGGTGAATACCTTACGGGAGTAAGCAAAAAGGCAAACTATTATTCAAACGAACAGGTAAGCCACGGCAGTTCGCGGGCTTCGCCCATTTCAGTCACATCCCGTATGGGGCAGCGAACCGCGGGGTCTCCTGGTGAGCGTGCGCTGAGTGTACGCCCAGCCGCTCTTGTCCTGACACTAGGAAAAGTAGCAAAAGCGACAACAAATTGTTATACCCGCTTGGTAACGATCACCATGATCTTTGGAACCCGCAACAAGGTCGCACTTCTGTAACCAGACCGGTTAGTGACTTCCTATTGTCTGCAGATACGAACGCACCCCAGTCGCCACAATCTGAATGCCGATGCATACCAGAATGAACGACGACATGCGCATCACCACGATGGTTCCGGTCTTGCCGAGCAGGCGCTCAGCGCGCCGCGCATAGCGGTAGCAGGTGTAGATCACCAGGCAGACCAGGATAGCGCCCACAATGCCCGGAATCAGGACACGCGGGGAAAGAAACGCCAACCCGCCGCGATCCGCCATCAGGTGCGCGCCCAACGTAATCGCAACCGAGATCGAACCGGGACCCACGGTGATCGGCAGGGTAAACGGATAAAAGGCATGATCGATCAGATTGGAGCCGTCGTCCCCGTCATTACGCGCCTTCCGCGCATCCTGATTCAGCAGCGACCATCCAGCAACCGTCACGATAAGACCGCCACCAATCTGGACCGCATAGATCGAGATGCCGAAGAACGACAGCACCTCGACGCCCCACAACATCGAGACAATCAGCAAGACCACGCTGTAGATCGCGATCTTGCGCGCCACAATCTCCTGGATCCGCTCATCCACATCGCCGATCAGGCTGCTGAAGATGGCGGCGCTGCCAAGAGGATTCACGATCGGAAACAGTGCCGCAACGACCAGTACGGTTTCCTTCAACAGATATGTGGGATCGATCGAAAAGATATTCACCACCTCGAAGTCTAATCGAATCAGCGCATCCTGTAGTCACCATTCCGCGAGCTCTGGCCCGGCACAAAAAAGGCGCCCCGACGAGTTTCGTCAGGGCGCCTCTATCACTGCAGCCGGCTCTTCAGTTTTGGAGAGCCGCCTGCCGATTACGCATCGGCATGCTGCAGAACTTCTTCTCGTACGACCTCGTCGTGCTGCTCTTCGGCGAGCGATTGCGGCAGAGCGATCCGAAGCACATCTTCAATCCGGCTCGCGTAATGGATCGAGACGCCTTCCACCTGCTCAGGCATCAGGTCTTCTTCCACGTTCTGCCGGTTATCCGCCGGGAGAATGACGGTTGTGACGCCGGCGCGCTTGGCCGCAAGGAACTTCTCCTTGATGCCGCCGACCGGCAGAACATTGCCGCTCAGCGTGATCTCGCCGGTCATCGCGGTCAGCGGATGCACCGGGCGATCGGTCATCAGCGAAACCAGAGCCGTGGCCATGGTCACACCTGCCGAAGGACCGTCCTTGGGAATAGCCCCAGCCGGCACGTGAATGTGAATGTCCACATTGCTCGTGAAGTCCTCATCCAGTCCGACCTTACGGGCATTCGAGCGAACCCACGTCAGTGCGGCCTGCATAGACTCCTGCATCACCTCGCCGATCTGGCCGGTCACGGTGAAGCCGCCCTTACCCTTCATCTTGTTTGCCTCGATGAAGAGCACATCGCCTCCGGCCGGTGTCCAGGCCAAGCCGACGGCTACACCCGCACGCTTGGTGCGTTCCGCGATCTCGGTATCCACTCTCACCTTGATGCCACCCAGGAACTCCTGAATGACCTCCTTGGTGATGAGCAGCTTCTCGGTCTTGCCCTCGGCAATGCGCCGTGCCTGCTTGCGGCACACTGTTCCAATCAGCTGTTCCAGCCTGCGGACGCCGGCTTCCCGCGTGTAATGCCGCACGATGTAGGAGACTGCCTCGCGGGGGAAATCGATGTTCTCCTCCGTGATGCCGTTTTCCTTGATCTGCCGCGGGATGAGGTAGCGGTACGCGATGTGCGTTTTCTCCTCCTCGGTGTAGCCGGTCAGATCGATAATCTCCATACGATCGAGCAGCGGAGCCGGAATCGGATCGAGCTGGTTCGCCGTGCAGATGAACAGCACCTTGGACAGATCGAAAGGCTGATCGAGATAGTTGTCGCGGAACGTGTTGTTCTGCTCCGGATCGAGAATCTCGAGCAGGGCCGACGACGGATCGCCGCGGAAATCCCGGCCCAGCTTGTCGATCTCATCCAGCATGAAGACCGGGTCGTTGGTTCCCGCCCGGCGCAGATTCTGGATGATCTGGCCCGGAAGCGCACCGATATACGTCCGGCGATGTCCACGCAGCTCCGCCTCGTCGTGCATGCCGCCGAGCGAGATGCGACGGAACTCACGATCGAGTGCCTTCGCAATCGAACGGCCGAGCGAGGTCTTACCCACACCCGGAGGTCCGACAAAGCACAGGATCGGTCCCTTCATGTCCGGCTTCAGACGACGCACCGCGAGATAGTCGAGGATGCGGTCCTTCACCTTCTTCAGGTCATAGTGATCGGTGTCCAGCACCTCGCGCGCTTTCGCGATGTCGACCGCCCCGCCGGAAGACTTGGCCCACGGCAGCACAGCCAGCCACTCGATATAGTTACGCGTGAGCGAGTAGTCCGCCGCCATCGGAGACATGCGCTGCAGGCGGCTCAACTCCTTAAGCGCCTCCTTCTTCGTCTCTTCGGGCATGCCGGCCGCTTCGATCTTCTGTCGCAGATCTTCAATGTCCTTCTGGCCCTCGTCCTGTTCGCCGAGCTCCTTCTGGATGGCCTTCATCTGCTCGCGCAGATAGTAATCACGCTGCGACTGCTGGACCTGATCCTGCACCTCGGACTGGATCTTGTTGCGGAGCTGCTGGACCTCGATCTCCTTGGCAAGGTGCTTGTTGATGCGCTCCAGGCGCGCCGTCACATCCACCGTCTCAAGCAGTTCCTGCTTGTCGGCGGTCGTGAGGAATGGCAGCGATGAGGCGATGAAATCCACCAGCCGGCCAGGCTCGTCGATATTCATGGCAATCGTCTGCAACTCATCGGAGAGCGTTGCCGAAGAGGTGACAATCTGCTGGAACTGGGTGAGAACGTTACGCTGCAGGGCCTCGAGCGCGGGCCCCTTAGCCGGAATGATCTCCGGCACGCCCTCGACCGTCGCCGTCATAAACGGTTCGGTCTGGGAGAAATTGCCGAGCTTCACCCGCTCTGTGCCTTCGGTGAAGACGAAAAGACTCTGGTTCGGCATCTTGACGACTTTATGAATGGTCGCGAGAGCGCCGTAACTATATAAGTCGGACGGCTGGGGGGCGTCGATGCGGGCGTCGCGCTGCGCAACCACGACAATCGACTTCTCCTCGCCAAGAGAATTGATGAGCTGAATCGAGCTCTCCCGCCCCACGGTAAGGGGGAGAACCGCATGCGGAAACAGTACGGTGTCCCGGACCGGAAGAACGGGAAGCGTCCGGTCCCCAGGGCGATCCTCACGTTTGGCGCCGCCGGGTTGAATCACACTTACAAAATCGCTGGCCATTGAGTGCCCTCGTATCAAATAATTAGCTATTAGACGCAGCAACTATTGATTCGGTCGCATCTATCGTTCGTAGCCCCATAAGCCACTTGCCTGCAATGATTTACGTCATTTCGCAAGCAATCGTTCCACATCCTGGCATTGCTTTTCCCGGATTTTCCCTCTTCCAGCTGTGATGCACGCACGGAGATCCAGCCCGCGCCATTCGAAATCTCCCCCACCGATCACTCATCGGCACCTGAACCACGGCTAATCACGTACGTAAGGCATAGATCTGCTCTTTCGCCCACTAAGCGCTGGAGCAGGCCAGATTCAGCCCAAAATGAAAACGCCGCCGGAGGCTCTCCTGCGGCGTTCCGTCTTTCTGACTAGTCCGTTTACGCTTCGGGCTGCGCTGCGACGTAGCGCCCAAGCTCCCTCACCATGGAACAGTGCCCGGCAAGGACTTCGAGCGCGCGGCCTGCCGTCTCCGGCGTGGGCAGCTGGTAGTCGGTATAGAAGACGTAATGCCAGGGGCTGCCCGGCACCGGGCGGGATTCGATCTTCGTCAGGTTGACGCCAAGCCCCGCAAAGGCCTGCAATGCATCGACAAGGGTGCCCGGGCGATTCTCGACCTGAAAGGCAAGGCTCACCTTGTCGGCAACAGACGAGAGCTCCGCATCGGCTCGCCGGCGGACGAGAAAGAAGCGCGTGTAGTTCTCCGGAGAATCTTCGAGGTTGCGTTCGAGAATTTCCGCACTGAAGTGAGCCGCCGCACGCACGCCAGCGATCGCGGCTACGCTCTTGTCGCCTTCGGCCATCAGGCGCTTTACGCTGCCAGCCGTATCGTAGGCAGCCCGCGCTGCAATCTGCGGCTGCCGTGCGAAGAAGCGACGGCACTGCGCAAGCGCAATCGGATGCGAGTCCACCACGCGAATCTCATCGAGACGCGTTCCCGGAACCACGATCAGGTTGTGATGGATAGGCAGAAGATATTCCCGCTCCACCAGCACATCGTGTTGCAGCAACAGGTCGTAATGCTCAAGCACCGAACCGGCGAGAGCGTTCTCAATCGGGATCACTGCCGCATCCACGTCACCGCTCGAGAGGGCCTGAAAGACCTCAGCAGAAAAAGCACAGTGCTTCACCGCTGCATCCTGCACCATGCGCAGCGCAGCCTCGTGACTAAAAGAGCCGGGCTCTCCCTGAATAGCAATCCGCATTCCGTTTCCTCGAATTTTTCATTGTACGGCAACCCAATTTCCACGCTGCGCACCTTAACACAACGTAGAACGACGCTGGAGCGACGGTGAAAACAGCCTTCGACAAAGGCGATCGAATGAACAGGAGAGAAGAATCATGCTCTGGACAATTTTTGTAATCCTTCTCGTTTTGTGGCTGGTGGGTCTGGTGAGTTTCCACGCAATTGGCGCGTATATTCACATCCTGCTGGTGATCGCCCTTGTGGTGCTGCTAATTCAGCTCATCAGCGGACGTCGGCCGGTCGTCTAGGCTGCACGCCTGACGGAATTGGCCGTCCCCTACACGTGCGCAGTGCACGGTCTCTTTCCTGCGCACGTTTTCACTCAATCAAACCGTAACGAACGACTGACCGTAGGACTGGAGTATCCCCATGAACAAGGACCAGGTAAGCGGAAAGATCGATCAGGCTGTGGGCAAGGTCAAAGAGAAGGTGGGCGAAGCCACCGGCAACCAGAATCTCGCGAATCGCGGCGCCGCCGAGCAGGTAAAAGGCGCGGCGAAGGAGACCTGGGGCAACGCGAAGGATGTGGCTCAGGAGCACGCTCGCGAACATCGCCGCGAAGCCGAGGTTCACGCCAACGACACGCGCAGCAAGGTGACCGGCGCCGTGCAGGACATCAAGGATCGCGTGAACGAAAAGATCGACGAACACAAGGATCATCTGCGCAATCGTCGTCCGGCGTAACTCTTCCCTCTCAAAATAAGAAAAGCCCGCACACGTGCGGGCTTTTTCTTTTGCTGCAAGAGATCTACTTGTGAAGCATCAGCGCAGCGGCCATAAACAGGAAATACAGCACCGAGATCACGCCGTTCATCGTAAAGAACGCTGCATTCATTCGGCGCAGATCTCCGGGCGAGACAATCATGTGCTCATAGCAGAGCAGGAGTGCCACAGCGGCGATGCCAGCGTAGGCAATCGCGCCGAGACCAAACGCGTGGGCCAGAAGCAACAGGAGCGTCAGCATCGCGACGTGCATTAGGCGCGCAATCCAGAAGGCGCCGGAAACACCAAAGGTGGACGGCACACTGAACAGCCCTTCCCTGCGGTCGTGATCTACATCCTGGCACGAATAGAGCACGTCGAAACCCGCGACCCACAGCATGACAGCCGCCGTAAGCAGGATGATGCGCGGATCGAGGCTGCCCCGGACCGCGATCCACGCAGCCGAGGGCGCGATGCCCAATGCGATGCCCAGCACCACGTGCGACCACCGCGTAATACGCTTCATGTACGAGTACGAGAGCACCACGAGAAGGACGACCGGGCTCAGGATCAGAGTCAACCGGTTCAACTGGCTCGCGGCCACCAGGAACAGCGCCGCCATCACCACCGTGAATCCTCCGACGAAACCCCGCGAAAGAAGGCCCGCCGGGATTGCGCGCATCGCCGTCCGCGGATTGCTCGCGTCAATATCCGCATCGGCCCAGCGATTGAACGCCATCGCCGCAGAGCGCGCCGTGACCATGCACACCACGATCCATGCCAGCTGCTGCGCGTGCGGAATACCCCGCGCCGCCAGCATCGCGCCCGTGAGGGCAAAGGGTAATGCGAAGATCGAGTGTTCCCACTTGATCATCTCCAGCGTGACGCGCACATTGCGAAAAAAGGCCATACCAGCAGTGTAACGAATGGCCTCTCACCAACGCCAAAAGCAAAAGCCCCCGGCGTGCGGGGGCTTTTGAACACAGCCGGAAGCCTACTTTTCGTTCGACCCGTTGGCCACCTGTAGGTTGTTCGTCACATGGAAGACTCCGGGGACGGCATTCGCGCGAATGCCTGCCGCGTCCTTGTCCGCCTGCGAATCCACCAAGCCATAAAGCGTGACATTGCCATTCTGCACAGAGATGCGAATCGGCTTACCCGGATCGATCGCGTACTTGTTCAGCGATGGGAATCCATAGACCGAACGGAAGACCGCGATACGGATGCGGTCATCCATGGGAGAAAGCGGATCGACCTGGATCTCATTCACCACATCCTTCACGCCCTTGGTGTTCGCAGCCACAGCCACAGCCGAATCCGCATCCACGGGTCCGTAGGCATGGCCGGAGAGCGTCACAACGCCTCCCTGAACGTTTACAGCGATGGCGTTGAAGGGCGTGGTGCCATAGCCTACGCGGTCATATTGGATCGCCTTCACAAGCTTGCTCTGCAGCTCACCATCGGGAACCGAGGGACCGGCGACCTGGATTTCATTGTCCACGCCGGTGACACCCTTCACGCGATGCACGCGCTTGTCAGCATCTTCCTTCGTGTCGAAGACATCCACCGTGCCAGTCAGCTTTACAACGCCGTTGGATACAGAAACCTGAACATCCTTGAACTTCGACTTGTTCAGGGCCTTATTTATCACTTCCGCGCGCAGGTTGTTATCAGGCGCCATGGACTGCGCCATCGCGGTGCCCGCACCAGCAACCGGCACCAGGCTCGGACCAAGAAACAGCAGGAAACCTACAGCCATCGTCGTTCCGCGCATCATGCTTCGCATTCCCTTCCTCCTCACTCGATATTCCGGCTCCTCCGAGCCGTGGGGTCAGACGACTACAGATACGGATACGCTCACAGATCACCCGTGCGCGCTACCATACGGCAACAGCGCTGCAAATGCCAGCACCATAAGAGCGATGAACTTCAACTTTTAACGATAGCGGCGCCGGATCTTGAAGAGGAGGCTGAAGACGCCCTGCTCATCACGCACCGCCAGAACCGAGAAAGTTTCCGTCAGATTCCACTGCGCCTGGATCAACTGCTCTTCTGTCGAGTTCACGTTGGTCGCATAGGTCAGAGTGGCGTTCTTCGAGACCTGTTGCTGCACCGTGATGCGCGCTGTCGAATCGCCCGTGCCACTCACAAAGGTCGGATCGATTTTCACGCTTCCGCCGCCAAAGAGCTTCTGGATGCGGCTGCTCACCGTTGCGTTCAATGCGCCGCCCAACAGCGTATCCGCGGTCGAGTTTACTCCCGCCTGCGATTGCTCATTGGAGTAGATCTGCTGCTCCTCCTGCGTGCGTCCCAGGGCGAGCAGCGAGAAGATGTCCTGCTCGGAGAGCGGAGGCTCAGAGCGGAAGGCCGGCGTAAGCTTCGATGAAGTTCCGGTAAGCCCGACCGTGATGTCGTAATCCTCAACCCTTGCCGTCGCGCTCAGATCGATCGTCGGTTCAATGCGCAGAGGATTGTTGAAGTAGATGTCGCCATGCTGCAACTCGTATTGAACGCCGGCGAAGGTCGCGCTGCCGTCGGTCACGGTGATATGCCCCAGCACGGAAGGCTGTGCCAGCGTGCCTCTCAGGCGCAGATCCACATCCCCTGCCAGCTTTGCATACGAGTTCTGGAAGTCGAGCTCCGGCGCAGAGACGACATGAACATCGAGGCGCAGCTTGTTCGAGGGAGAGTTCGGGTCCGGAGGAAGCGAGACGGAACCGGCGGACGAGCTAAGCGATGCGAGATCCAGGTCGGGTCCAATCACAAAGCGCGTGATCGTCACGGTACCGCTAAGAAGCAGAGATGCCTGCGTGCCCTGCAGCCGCATCTTCGCATCCGCCATTGAGCTGACGCCCTGCGGATAGCGCACGCGCACATCCTTGGCCGTTGCATTCAGGTCCGCATACAGGCCCTGCTGGTAGGTGAGGAAGCCGCCCAGCGTGATCTTTCCACCGCCGCTCACCGCCGTCAGATTCTTCACGTCCAGACGATCCTGATCGAAGGCGAGCGTACCGTTCATCTGGCTCAGACCGTTGGGGAAATCCTCAAGCGCAACGGCCACGTTGGTGAATTTCACCTGGCCCGTCAGGCCGGGACGCGACATCGTGCCGCCTGCATCCATGTTGAAGTCGACATGACCCGACGACGTGATGTCCTTATCGAGCACCTGCGCGAGCTTCATGTTCACCGAGCCATCGGCATGCAGATCGAGCTCGCGATCTTTGTCGAAGATGCCGACCTCACCGGAAGCCCGTGTGTTCGTGTCTTCCCCGGTGATATGCAGCGGATCGAGATGCAGCACTCCGGCCGAGAGCGTCGCATGCAGGTCGCCGTCGCTCTTGAGGGGAATTCCTCCCAGCGACACCTGGAACTGAGAGAAGCGCGCGTCGCCGGAAAGCTGCTTCGGCTGCTTCAGCGGACCGCTGACAGAGAGCGCACCGGCGATCGTGCTATGCACCTCCACGCCACGCACGGACAGCGACTCAAGGATCGGGTCCACATCGAGTCCGGTCAGATTCAGCTGCGCCTTGCTTTGATAGTCCCCTGAGAGCTGCACCTGGCCATTCGCCTGCAGCGTTGCCTGGTTCAGATGTGCATTCGCGTTCAGCAGCAGCAATTGCCCCTGCGTATGCGCGTTCAGGTCGAGATATCCGGTCGTCGCCTGAGCGAAGTTCAGCTTTGTGAGGTGCAGCGCAGCCTGAAGATTCGGGTGCTCGATGGTACCGTTGCCCTGCACCTGGAAATCGACCAGGCCAGAGATGGGATACTTCGCGTTCTGCAGCCTCTCGATGTGCGCAAGATCGAAGCCGGTGCCCTGCGCCTGCACATGGAAGTTCTTCGCGCGATAATTGTAGCCGCCGTTGCCGGTTAGCTGGCCACCATCAAGCTGGAAGACGAGATGATTCGCGTCGATCTCCTGGCCGCTAAAGCCCAGATCCGCATTCAGAGTGCGATAAGACTCGCCATACACAGAGCCGCCTGCAATCGCAAGATGTCCGCCTCCGTTCAGATTTCCCAGAGTGCCGCCGACGTTGGCCTGCAGGTTCAACGTGCCTGTTACTGGAAGATCCTGGCCGGCAATCTTGAGAATCTCCGGGATCGACGCATTCTGCATGCCGACATCCGCTTTAAGCGTCGCATCGTCATCGAACGCATGCCTGCCGCGTGAAAGTTCATGCGCATGCAAGGCGCCGCTCAGGTGGATCGTCGTCTTGCCCTGCTGCACGGTGCCGTTCTGAAGCGCGATCAGGTCGGAAGAATAGGTTGCGTGTGCTGCCGCGGCGTCGACATGAATCGACTGACCTGCGGTATTCGGTTGCGCCTCTGCTCCTGAAGCTGGAGGTGTCGCAGCAGCCGGAAGAAGCAGGTCGAAGTTCGTCGCCTGCAATTGTCCGTCGACCTTCGGGTCAAGAATTCCTTGCGAGATCGTGCCCTGGAATGATGCTTGTCCCTGCAGCGCGACCGGCAGAGCCTTCACGCCTTTTTCGCCTCGCGCTGCCACACCCAGCACTGTCATCGTCTGGTTGAATTCGCCGAGGTTTTGCGTGGTGAGCTGGACATTCAGGGCCGAAGCCCGCGTGATCGGATAGACACCGAGATTCCCATTCACGGTGAACTGCGACGCCGGGGTGTGCCCATCGAGCTCACGAATGCTGACCATACCCGTCACATTCGAATAGCCGGCGTCCAGGTTGCCAGTGAGTGGTACTTCGTTCGCAGGCACTTTTGCAGAAGGCGCGAACGACACCTTTGCGTTGCCGGTGAAGGCCATCGGGCTGCCCGTCCAATCGACACCGGCATCGCCGTTCACCACGGTGTCGAAGCCGAGGTCTTCAAAATGCCGCGGAGCCACCATGCCCATTACTGCGCGAAGCGAAAGGCCGCGGATCTTTGCACGTATCGTTGCCTGCTGCTTGGTGCGGTCGGCGTTCATCTTCTCGGCCTTGCGCAACGCACGTGTCGTCGCGGGAGGAAGATTGGGCACCTGATTCGACGGCGCGGCATTGAGCCAGTTATGGATATGCATCTCCGCGTCGATCAATCCACCCGCAGCCAGCCGGGCATGCACGTTCGTCAGGTCGATCGCTTCATTGTCGAGATGCACCTGCGTTTCGGCGTTTACGTTCGTCAGAAGAATCGTCGCTACGTGATATCCGCCATCCTTTATGCCCGCGTGTCCACTTACGGCAAACGAGCTTCGGTCTCCCTGCCCGCTGACGTCGAGCGTTGCCTGTCCCTGGTCGAGGCCTGGGATATCCGCGATGGCATTCACCTGGCGGATATCGACAGCGCCCTTCACTTGCCCCTTCCACTGGGGATTCGCGAAGTTGTCGAGCGACGCGCTTCCTGTCAGGACGGACTTCCCCGTCTCAAGCTTTAAGGATGTGATCGCGGCAGAATTGCGTTTGAGGCTCGCGTGCACATCGAGCTTTGCGTGGATGGGCGCGGCCTTGCCGCGAACCGCCGTCAGATCCTCGGCCTGGATATCCCCGTCGTATCTCTCTTCCGCCGCGGCATCCTTCGCGCCCAGCGGAGCCGGCACAAACTGCAGCAGCACGCGTACGCGGTTTGCCGAGAGATCGAACGGCAACGCGCGCTGCTCCACAGCCTGCTCATCCAGCAACAGCAGACCGTCATTCACCTCGGCGCGCTTCACCGCCAGGTCAAAGATCGTATCCATCACCGGCTTGTTGCTTTTCGTCGCGACCTTCGGGTGAGGCTGATTCGTCGTGCCATCCGCGTACACAATGATGTGCACGACGGGGTGCGTAACGGTCAACGCATCGAGCGAGATCGCAGGCCTGAGAAAAGACAGGATCTGCACATCGACCCATATCCGGTCTGCGTGCGCATATGGCGTCTCGCCCGGTCCTTCGAGACCGTGGATCGTCAGATTGTCCGCTTCGAACTGAAGCTTCCAGAGGTTCCAGTGGAATGCGCCGAGATCCACCCGTCCGCCGGTCGATTTCTCGAGTACCGAGATCAGCTCCTGCCGCACACGGTTTGAGAAAGCAGGGGTGCTTGCATACCACGCTGCGATGCCGACAAGCAGCAACAGGAGCACACACGCGATGAGCGCGACGCGCCACACATGCCGCAGAGGTGACCTCCGCGGCGGAGATGGCTGCTCCGGCCTACCGTTAGGATTTTCAGCGGCTTTTTCTGCGCTCACCTAGTCATCCTCCTCGGTATCGGCTCCCGACCCTGTGCTCTGTCCATAGGCAGGATCGAGAATCTGCACGCTGCCTTCATCCCGCAGGGTCTTCAACCAGTCTCGCAGCGTCTCGTTCACGTGCTGCTGCAGCAGCACCTCCTGGATGCGCTGCGAAATCTTATCCAGCGGGGGCGGCGGCGTACCTGACTTGGCAAAGCTCGTCACGATCGCCTTGTTGTAGTAGTCCGAAATCTCCTTGCTCGAGATGCGGATGCCGGTGCGAAAGCGAACATCGATGAACTTGAGGATCTGTATCCGCTGCCGCCAGTGCGCAAGCACATCGGCCTCCGTCAGATCGTTCGCGGCGAGGAAGTTTTTCCAGCCATCCTCGGTCGTGCAATCGTGCTCCTTGCAGGCTGGCAGGCTCTTGCGCACTTCATCCAGCTGCGCTTTGATGTCGGCGTTGCTGACCGGATAGCTCTGCTGCTGCTCCTTCATCTGCTGCAGGATCAGGGTGCGGCTCACCAGCCGCCGCATCGCCCGCTGCAGCGTATCGCTGCCCGTAGGCACCCCGATCGGCTCCAGATGCGCGAAGTGGATCTCTTCCTGCACATCGCTTTCGAGGATCACATCCCCGTTCACGATCCCCACTACCTTATCGAGCACGACCGCGCCCGCATCACTATGGGAAGCCTGCGCGAACAGCGGACCTGCGCCGCCTGTGAGCGCCAGCATCAGCACGAACTCCATTCCACGCCTCATCAGAATGCCTGCCCGATGCTGAAGAAGAAGTTGAAGTGCCCGGCGTTGTCAACGTACGGAGGAATCGAAGCGCCACTCGAGGTAGTGCCGTATGTAACGATCACGGGATAGATCGGCGGGTTGAGATTGTAGCTGAAGTCCAGACGAATCGGTCCGATCGGGGTGTGATAGCGCAGGCCCAGGCCGATTGCATGGGAGAAGTAGTTAAAGTCGCAAGTACCTGCCGCACCGGTGTCAGCGTTCGTCACAACTTCCTGATCAGCCGTGTTGAGGTCCTTGCAGGTGCTGCTGTGGGGCTGGCGCGTGCGAAGGAAGCTCGGCCAGATATCCGAAGACTTCGAGAACACGTTCCCCATGTCGTGGAAGAGCACAAACCCCAACGCATTGCCGAAGTAAGGCAGCGTGGGATTCGGGAAACGAATCTCCGTGCTGTTTACAAAGACACCCGCGCCGCCAATCGGAAAGCCTGTCAGCGAATCGCGCGGACCGGCTGCATTGATGGAGAAGCCGCGCATGGATTGCGCGCCGCCCGCATAGAGACGCTCCGGCAATGGAATCGTCTCGTACTGTGGAGCTCCGAAGGCACGCTCGAACCCAAAGCGCGTGCTCCGCGCCAGTACATACTTTTTCTTGCCGACGATATAGTAGCTCGCATTCGTGGCATCGAAGCGGTTGTAGTTGGCCTCGGACGAAAACTTGCTGTCCGTGAAAAATTCCTCGACGCTCGTATATGTGCCCGACTGAGCGTCAAGCGGTGATGGACGCCGTGTATCGCGAATCCAGGTGATTCCAGGACCCGCCACGCGAACCGGCTCAGAGACCAGAGGGATCTCGTCCGGCGCGACCTGCACGCTGTTCGGATTCACCTTCACACGCCGATAAGTGAACTGGTAGATCAGCGTCTCGGCCTTCGACGGACGCTGGGTAACACGCACCGTCCCTTCAAGGCGTGAAGCGGCGTAGGTCGTCACGTCCTGAGCATTCGTATAACCGCCGCTCAGTGAGAAGTCGAATTTCTTCGAATTAAAAATGTGTGGGAACGAATAGACCAGTGTAGCCATCTGCTCGAGCGAGCCGTACTCGGTCCGCAATGTGATGGACTGGTTCCTGCCCCAGAGATTAATACGCGACACATCGAACAGCACCAGCGCGCTCGCGCCCGTGTTCCCGTTTGTCCCGCAGCTTGCCTCGTATGTCGCCGGGTTGATGCCGAGCTGGATCAGGCTCGCAGGATTCGGGCAGTTTGTCGAGGGATTGCCCGTCTGTGCCTGGAAGCCGAAGCCATAGCTTACATCCCAGCGGCGCGCCTCGGTGAATTGCAGCAGAACATTCTTGCGCAGTTCATCGCCATTCGGATTCTGCACCGCCGCATTCACTTCATTGAAGAGCGTGAGGTCATAGAGCTGCCTCTGTGTCTCAAGAAGTGCCGACTGGTCCAATGGGTCACCCGGATGCACCAGCACATGTGGCTCAATGGTCGATGCCCGGGTGGAGCTGAGGCCAGAGATGAGCACGCGGTTCACATACACGCGCTCGCCCTCATTAAGGTTCATCGTTACATCGATCAGCTCAGGATGATCCGCTTCCGGCTTCTGCACGACATTCAACTGTGCCGCGTCGAAGCCATGGCTGAAGTAGTAGGTCAGGATCGAGTCGCGGTCTCCGGAGATTTCCGACGACGAATAGGGCTGCCCGGACTGCACACTTGTCAGCCCCTTCAATGTGTCCAGCGGAATCTGCTGGCTGCCGACGATCTGGTACTTTCCGATCTTCTGCTGCGCGCCCTCATCGACGCTGTAGGTCACGTCGATCGTATCCGGCTTACCCTTGACCTTCGCAGCCACGTCCTTTACATCGGGGATCACTTTGACCGCGCTGAAGCCGTTGCTCTGATAGAGAGCGGTGATCGTGTTGACGTCTGCCTGCACCAGCGCCTGGCTGTAGTTGCCGTGCTTTTGAAGCAGGCTGGCCTTCTGCACGCCCAGCCGCGCATCGATAATGTCGCTGGTGAAGTAGTGGTTACCTTTCAGTCGCACCACAGCTACCGTGTGCCTGTCGCCGAGCTTTACATCGAAGGTGATCTGCGTGTGCGCCGCGTTCGAGGTATCCCGGGTATGCGTCACCTGCGCGTCGAAGTAGCCTTCCCGCTGGTAATAATCGCGGATACGCCGGTTGCCCTCGTTCAGCAGATCCTCATCCACGGAGCCTTCCTCGTAAACCGGCACAAGGGTCTTCACCTTGCCTGGGCTCAGCTTTACGCCATTTACAGTGATGGTGACCAGCGGTCCCTGATTCACCTGGAACTTGTAGTTCAGGTGATCATTCGTTGGCGTAAAGTCCTTCGACTCGAGCCCCAGGCTGGCTTCGAGCCGCTGCTTCTTTTCGTAGTTCTTCCGGAGATTGTTCAGGGCTCGGCTGACCGTGTCGCGCGTGACCTTCGAACCCTCCTTCAGCTTGCCCTTCTTGCGGAAGGTCTCGATCGGCAACCCGGCGTCGCCCTCCACGGCCACATTGCCCACCCGCGCCTGCTTGCCGGCCTCGATGTTGAAAGCCACATCGCTCTGGGCATCCGAAGCGTCCGTGGTTACGGTGCGCGTCACCTTGCCCTGGTAGTAGCCATTCTCTTCCAGCGTTTCCTGGATCAGACCGTCGGCACGCGTGAGCTTATTGTCGGTGAAGACCGTGCCAGGACTAAGCCGGGTCGAGCGCTGCAGCTGGTTCGAGAGCCGGTCGCTCTTGATGCCGTCGATCGTGACCCGTCCGATGAAGAACGTCGGCGTTCCACGGAAGATGATCCTCACGTGGTCTCCCGTGCGGACACCTGCGACTTCGATGGTTTTATAGAGGCCGGTCTGGTAAAGGCGGCGCAGACTCTGCCGCACGTCAGCCGCGGCAAGCGGATGTCCAACCTGCAACGGCAGCATCTCCGGCAGCGGTTCCAGCCTCGGCTGATCGATTCCCTCGAAGGCCACCGCATCCACCTGCAGGCCCACCCACGCCTCGATGCTCTCGGTCGCCGCCGTCGAAGGCTGGGCAATCTTCGCCGGACGCGTATCTCCGTCCGCAACCGCAGCGGCCCCGCCTGCGGCTGCGCCGGCGGTCGAGGTCTGTATCCCAATGGCGCCGTTGGCAGGAGTCGCGGGAACCGACGCCGCCGGTGTCTTCTCGGTTTGTGCTCCGGACGTTACTGTTCCGGCCAGCATCGCTGCCGGCATAACCAGGAGTCCCCAGGTAAGTCTCCAGATCCGCTTCCGGACTGGACCCGCTGTCGGCAGGAAGAACAATCAGACCCTTTCGTGCATGGAGGAAGTTCAACCGGCTGCGACCACAACCCAGCACCCGCCGGCAGGTATGCAAGTGACTAAGATGCAGACTTTTCGACACGCGCACCGGAACCGGAGCAGAGGCCAGTACCGCCGCCCATCTCCGATGCGACTTCTATACTAATGAAAGAACGCAGGTTGCTGAAGAAAGCAGGAGAACAGTTGAACGCAGTGAAAGAACGCTACTCCCGGCAGGTCCTTTTTCGCGGCATCGGCTCCCAGGGCCAGGACCTTCTGGCTGCCGGCCACGTCGCCATTGTAGGCTGCGGCGCTACGGGAGCCGCGGCCGCGAGCCTGCTCTCCCGAGCCGGGGTTGGCACACTGACCCTCATCGACCGCGACTACGTGGAGGAAAGCAATCTCCAGCGCCAGGTTCTCTTCGATGAGCAAGACGTCGCAGAGGCTCTCCCCAAGGCGGAAGCTGCTCGCCGCAAGATCGCTGCTTTCAACAGCGAAGCGGTCGTCCACGCGCATGTTGCCGATCTCACTCCCGCGAACATCCACGAGCTGCTGGCTCCGGCATCGCTGGTTCTGGACGCCACGGACAACTTCGAGACCCGCTACCTGCTAAACGACTACGCCGTCGAGCAGGGGAAGCCCTGGATCTACTCGGCTGCCGTCGGCGCCTACGCCGCGACCATGAACATCCTCCCCGGCGAAACTGCCTGCCTGGCGTGTATCTTCCCCGAACCTCCGGGAGGGGTCGTGGAAACCTGCGATACGGCCGGCATCCTGAATTCTGCGGTCAATTTCGCAGCTTCCATCGCTGTCACCGAGGCCATGAAGATCCTCACCGGAGCCACGGACAAGCTCCGCCGCACGCTGCTCTCGTACGACCTGTGGGCGAACGAGTTCTCCGAGGTGAAAACCGGCCGTCCATGGCCAGGATGCCGAGCCTGCGACGAGCGCGACTTCCCTCACCTTCGCGGCGAAGGCCGCCCGCACATCACCCTCTGTGGCAGGAACTCCGTCCAGATTCACGAGCACCATCGCCCGATCGACCTTGCATCCATGGCCGACCGCCTGCGCGATCACGGCAGCGTCCGCTCCAACAGCATGCTGCTGCGCTTCGAGCGTGGAGAGCACGTCCTGACGGTCTTCGCCGACGGCCGTGCGATCATCCAGGGCACGACCGATGTCGCCCAGGCACGCAGCCTCTACGCCCGGTTTATCGGCTCCTAAGCTCGCAGCCCTCTGCGGCTTCGCCATCCTGCCCGGCCTTCCCAGCCACGGACCGCTCCCGGGGCGGTCGGGCAACCTTTCCGCCTCGGCCGGCTTCGTACTGGCAATAAACCCCACGGCCTACCGAGATTCGGCAGAACCAATGAATCACTCTGTTTCAGCATCGACAGGCAACTCTCAGGGAGCAAGCCTACATGGAATTTTTGCAAGTCAAAAGGAGCCGGACATGAGCGCGGGTCCAGCTACTCCGAAGCCGGCTGTCCAGCACATGCGCCGCAATCCCCCCATCGCAGGTGAGGCCGAAGCCATCCAGGCCGCCCAGAACGGCGATGCTACCGCGTTTGAGACGCTTTATTCCCTCCACAAGCGCCGCGTCTACAGCCTTTGCCTGCGCATGCTGGGCAACGTGGCCGAAGCCGAAGACCTGACCCAGGAAGCCTTCCTGCAGCTTTACCGCAAGATTGGTACCTTCCGCGGCGACTCGGCCTTTTCGACCTGGCTGCACCGTCTTTCCGTAAACGTCGTCCTCATGCACCTACGCAAGAAGGGCCTTCCCCAGGTCTCCCTGGAAGAGACGCTCGAACCCTCGCAGGAAGATGGACCACGTAAGGATCTTGGCGCCCGCGACCTTATGCTCTCCGGCTCGATCGACCGTGTCACACTGGAACGCGCCGTCGAGAACCTGCCTCCCGGCTACCGTCTCGTCTTCGTTCTGCACGATGTGGAAGGCTACGAGCATAATGAGATTGCGACCATGCTCGAATGCTCGATTGGTAACAGCAAGTCCCAACTTCACAAAGCGCGCATGAAACTGCGCGAGCTCCTCAGAACGGGTGAGCGTAAGGAGGCCGCCGTATGACCGATACGCGCCCGAATCACAGCCAGGATTGTGCGGAATTCCAGGAGAAGCTGCCCGATCTCTTCGAATCTCAGACGGACCTGTCATCCCTGCAGCACCTGAAGACCTGCGAGAACTGTGCCGCTCTCGTGCGTGATCTCGAATACATCGCGCAGCAGGCCAAGCTCCTGCTCCCTATTCATGATCCGAGCCCGGAGGTCTGGGACCGGATCGAAAATGCGATGCAGCAGGACACGGCGAGCGACGCAGCCGCTCCCGCAACCCGCAGCTAAGACCTTGTAAAGCCTGTCTCGATCCATGGAAGCCCTTCGGCGTTTCATGGGCGAGACAGGTTTTTCATCTCGGTGATATTCTGAGCGCGTTTCTTTACCTCGCGTCACTGAGAGTCGATTTGCCATCCTGTTTTCTGTCCCGCCTGCAAAATTCTCCGCGGAGCGATCGATAGCGTATGCCGCACGCTGCTCCCATTCCCCGCTCCTCTCATGATGCCGACTCCCCGGATACGCCGCTGCTGCCGCAGGGCGTCATGCGCACCTACCTGCTGGTCAACGTCCTCTTCCTGTTGTGGGGCATTCCCAACAACCTGAACGACGTCCTCATCCGCCAATTCATGAAGTCCTTCGAGCTCAACCGGCTCGAAGCGGGACTCGTGCAGTTTTCCTTCTACCTGGGATACTTCCTGCTCGCGCTGCCCGCCGGCATCCTGATGCGCCGCAAGGGCTACAAGGCGGGTTTCCTCACCGGCCTCGTACTCTTCGCCTGCGGATGCTTCCTCTTTCTGCCCGCTGCGGAGATGGGGCGCTACGGCTTCTTCCTCGGCGCGCTCTTTGTCGTGGCCAGCGGCCTTGCATTTCTTGAGACAGCAGGCAGTCCTTTTGTCGCGCAGCTGGGCCCGAGCGCCACGGCGGAACGGCGGCTCAACATCTCCGCCGCCTTCAACCCCACGGGGTCGATCCTCGGCGTGGTCGTCGGCAACCTCTTCATCTTTTCCGGCGTGGAGCTGTCTGCATCTCAGACCTCGGCCATGCAGGCAGCCGGAACCTATGCCGCGTATCTGCATAAGGAGACGCTGCGCGTCGTTGCGCCCTATCTTGTACTTGGCGTGATCGCGCTGGTATGGGCTGGGCTGATCGCGGCCACGCGCTTCCCTGCCTTCATCACGGCACGCGAACATAAGGCAGAGGTCGCCGGTAACTGGCGCGATCTACTCGGCGAACGCCATTTCCTGCATTCGCTCTTAGCGCAGTTCGCCTATGTCGGCGCGCAGGTGGGCACGTGGAGCTACCTGATCCAGTACGCCCATGACTACGCGCATACGCTTGATCGCACCTCAGGCTGGCTGCTCACAGGGACGCTGGTCGCCTTTGCCCTCGGGCGCATCCTCTCCTCGTGGCTTATGCGCTTCTTCAATCCCACACGCCTGATGGCCGTGTATGCCGCAGCCAATGCGATTCTGCTCGTCCTTGCGCTGCTTCGCCCGGGCTGGATCGGCCTTGGCGCCATCCTGGTCACGAGCTTCTTCATGTCGGTGATGTTCCCCACCATCTTCGGACTCGGCCTCAAGGATCTGGGCCCCAACACCAACATCGCCGGCTCGATGCTGGTGATGACCATCATTGGCGGCGCTGTGTTGACGCTGCTCATGGGGTGGCTTGCCGACCATTTCCACTCGACGGCAGCCGCCTACGCCGTACCGCTTGCCTGTTACCTGGTCGTTCTGCAGTTCTGCTTCGCGATGACGCGCTACAACCGCCGGCGCCTCACGGTCTCCACATTTGAGATCTGATCGTGACAGCCGATACATACTGAACCTGCAGCCATGCCATAGTATGGCAAGCAGGTTCAGCATCGTTCCGACCATAGGAGAACCCACTGGTGGTCACAAAAAGCAAAGCCCAGGCGGCTGCCCGCTACACTACGCCGGCACTTGAAAAAGGTCTCGACATCCTTGAGCTCTTCGCGTCCACCTCGGAAGAACTCACCAAGCGCGAGGTCGCGCGCCGCCTTGGCCGCAGCGTCTCAGAGATCTTCCGCATGCTTGTCTGTCTCGAAGAGCGCGGCTATCTTGCGCAGACCCCGGACGAGGACCGCCTGCGCCTCACGCTTAAGCTCTTTCGCCTCGCGCAGGAGCACCCTCCGGTACGCCGCCTTACGGAGAAGGCGCTGCCGGTGATGCATGAGCTCGCGCACCACACGAACCAGTCCTGCCATCTCGGCGTGCTGGACGGCGCTGAAGTCGTCATCATTGCCCAGGTGGATGCGCCCACCAGCACTGGTTTCTACGTGAAGGCCGGCTCGCACGTCGATCTGATGGAGGCCGCCACCGGCCACGTCATCCTCGCGCACCAGCGGCCGGAGATCCGCCGCCGGGCGGTCGAGGCGTGGCGCCACGCAAGCCAGCAGCCGATCCCCGATGATCTCGATTCTCACCTGCAGCGCATTCGCCGCAAAGGCTACGAGGAGCGCCCCAGCTACCAGGTCGCAGGCGTCACCAACATCAGCTATCCCATCCTCGACGCGCAGGGATACGCCATCGCCGCACTCACGGTTCCTTTCCTGAAGCGCGTGCATGACGCGACCACGGTCCGCGATGTGCGCACGCATCTCGAGCAGGCCGGCAATCAGCTCTCCAAAGAAATCGGCGGCCTTTAAGGCCGCCGTGTCCTTTGCATCGATGTCCGCTCTGATTCCGTTCAGAGGGACAGCTTTCTCGTCTTACTTCAAGTCCTAGTCCGTGTGAAAGACTTCTTCAAGGCCAGCCCACCATGCGCCAGGCTCACGGTTCTCGAAGGGCTCCTGCATGGGATCCATCCACTTCCACCATTCCTGCGTCTTCGGATCGGCCGCCATCTTCGCCATATCCGCCGCATGGTCCTCGCCGATGTACTCGTAATACGCGAACAGCACGCCCTCACGCAGGAAAATCGAATAATTGCGAATATTGCAGTCGTGGATCGTCTTCAGAACCTCGGGCCACACCGCGGCGTGCGCCTTCCGGTACTCTGCTTCAAACTCCGGCCGCAGCCGGATGATCTGCGCATAGCGCTTCATGCCTTCTCCTCTGGCTCGACCGTCGCAACCTCAAGGCCACCGCGAGCACTCGATTCGTATAGTGCTTCGACGAGCCGCATCGTCTCGTAGCCGTCTTCATAATGCGTAGGCAGCGTTTCAACTGAGCCTTCGACGAAGGCCTGCAGGTGCCCCATCGTGCCCATGAACGCATCAGGAAAGTTATTTCCGCTCACCGGAAGATGCTGCCATTCCGCAGCTTCATTTCCGCGCGTTGCATACTCAGCCGTGTCGGGCCGCCCCTTCGGGTAATCGAGATTCAGCCCCATCGAGATGCGCGCCGCGCCTTCGGTCCCTTCCCACTGCACAAAGCTGTGCTGGTGCTCCGGACCGAACTGGTGGCTGTGATTCGTTGCCACGAAGACACGCATCGATTCCCCGTAATCGAGAATCGCCACCGTCTTCGTCGCCGCGAGCTTCGCGGTCTGCGGACTCTTCACCGTCTTGGCCATCACGCGCTGAGGGTTTCCCAGCCACGAGCGGATCAGGTCGAAGTAGTGAATGCTGTGATATAGGATTTCCAGCCGGGGTGCGGTCGCCAGAAAGCTCCAGAGCTGCCACGGCGTGTAGGTGCGCGTCTGCACTTCGAGGTCGTGGATCTCACCCAACAACCCCGCATCGGCCAGCTTGCGCACGGCGAGATTGTTCGGCGAGTAACGCAGCGAGAAATTCACCGACGCGACGAGGCCCTTGTCCCTGCAAATCTGCCGGATCGATGCAGCTTCGGCCAGCGTCTCGCCCATCGGCTTCTGCATCAGCACCGCAGCGCCGTCAGGCAACTGCGGCAGGATCGCCGTCAGCTGTGAGGCAGGCACTGCGACATCGAAGACGGCGTCTGTGGGGGCGAACTTCACAGCATCGCTCACCGAAGCGAACGACGCGCCGATGCCGTGTTCCTTCGCGACGGACGCGGCGCGATCCGCCATGGCATCCGTAATTCCGATGACCGGAAAACCGGCCTTTGCGTAAGCCGGAAGATGCGCGGCCTGCACGATGCCGCCGGCGCCGATCACCACGATGGGCCTAGGCTGCCGGGGACGCGGCATCTCGATGGCCAGCGTATCCGGCAGTGTATTTTGCAGCTTCTGTTCCTGAGTCAACGTCATCCCTGCTTTAAGCCGTCTTCAGCACGAGTACGGTCGCCACCGAATCGAGCGGCTTAGCCGGTAGCGCGACTTCCACGCCATTGCCTGTGTGCTTTACCTCAAGCGGCTTGCCATCTGCCAGCAGATACGCGCCCGTCACCGTGCGCGGCACCGAGTCGAGCTTAAAGCTGCCACCCGGCCATTCGAAGAGGTGAATGTAGATCTCGTTCGCCTTCGTCGTCGAGCGCCACTTCCACGCATCGACGAACTTCGGGCTGCCGTCCTTTTCTTTCTCGGTCTTCGAGAACTCACCCGCCTCCGCGCCAAACAGCGTCGGGGTAGTGCCGTAGATCGCTTCACCGTTCACGCTGAGCCAGCGGCCCATCGCTTCCAGACGTTCCACTTCCGGCTGCGGCACTTCGCCGGTCGCCTTGGGGCCGATATTAAGCAGATAGTTGCCGCCCTTGCTGGCGATATCGATGAGGTTACGCAGCAGGGTCTCCGCGCTCTTGAAGTTGTTGTCGCCGCTCTTGTAGCCCCAGGTATCGTTCATCGTCATGCACGACTCCCAGTCCTTGCCGGGGTAGCCGTTCGGCGGAATGAACTGCTCGGGCGTCTCCGTGTCTCCGGCGTAGCCGCCGCCCAGACGGTTGTTCCAGATCAGCTTCGGATGCTTGTTCAGCACCTTCACCACTTCGCTGCCCAGCTCCGGCGTCATGTCCGAGGTCGGCGTGTCGAACCACAGGATTGCCGGCGCTTCGTCATAGTTCGAAAGCAGCTCTTCGAGCTGCGGGATGCACTTCTTATGCAGGTAGTCGGCGAAGCTGCCATCCTGCGCCGGATCCCAGTGATACGTCGGCGGCTTGTGATCGCCGGTCTTGTACGCCGCGCCACCTGGAGCGGTCCAGTCCTGATCCTGCGAGTAATAAAAACCCAGCTTGATGCCCTGCTTCCTACACTCCGATGCCAGCGCGCGAATCGGGTCTTTCTTGTACGGCGTCGCCTCGACGATATTGAACGGATCGGCCTTCGACTCGAACATCGCAAAGCCCTCGTGATGCTTTGCCGTGATGACGATGTACTTCATGCCCGCGGTCTTCGCCAGGCTCACGACGCGCTCCGCGCTGAACTCGGTGGGATTGAACTGCGGCGCCAGAGCCTTGTAGTCGGCAACAGGAATCGACGCGGTGTTCATGATCCACTCGCCGGTGCTCGGCACTTCCTTGCCATCCCAGCGTCCGGCAGGAATCGCATACAGACCCCAGTGGATGAACATGCCGAAGCGGGCCTCGCGGAACCAGTGCAGGCGCGCATCGCGCTCTGCCTTCGTCTCGGTGTCTTGGATGGATGGCACAGGATGCTTTGCCTTCGCCGTGGTGTCGATGTGCTCACCCTTGAGCTGCGCCAATGCCTGCCGTCCGGCAACCGCAACGCCGGTCGCCGCCAGCACCATCCCCTTGGAAAACTTCCGTCTCGACACCTTCATCCGTCTTCTCCCATTCCTGTCTGCCGTCAGCTCAAATCATGCGGCAACTCGCACTCACTGTACCATGAGCGAGATAGGCGATTCACAGGCGGAACAAATCCACCCGGAACAGCGAACGCTGCCTACCGCACCAACCTATAATGTCTGGAACCACCATGTCTGTGATTCCATCTCTGCCGTCCCATGATCTCGCTCCTCGACGCATCATTCTCATCGGCTTTATGGGAGCCGGCAAGTCCACCACCGGACGCCTGCTTGCCCGCGCTCTCGGCTGGCGCTTTGCGGACTCCGACGAGTTGATCCAGAAGCAGGCGGGACGCACCATCGCCGAGATCTTCAGCACGGATGGCGAACCGGCCTTTCGCGCCCTAGAGTCTTCGGTCATCTGTGAGCATAGCCACGGCGAGAAACTGGTCCTCGCGCTGGGCGGCGGCGCAATCGAGCATCCAGCGACACGCGAGCACCTGCACGCCATGCCCAACACCCGCGTCGTCTACCTCGAAGCCCCACTTGAGCTCATGATCCAGCGCTGCCTGGAGGAGCCCGGAGGCGCGACGCGCCCCATCCTCGCCGACCGGACCCACCTTGCCGACCGCTTTCAGTCGCGCCTGCCACATTACCGCTCGGCACATCTCACAGTGCCAACTGCACATCTCACTCCAGAACAAGTTGTCGACCAAATTCTGGCGGCGCTGGAGGAGAAAGCTCCCGAGCTGGAGGCCCCCACCGCCCGGGAGAACGCACCCACACGATGAACGACCCGCGAGAAACGCTACTCGCCAACCGGCGCAGCAATGAGGCCAGCGCCCAACGGCCCCAGTCACCACGCGCCCACATCCTCTTCGCCTTTGCCGTCGCGCTCGCCCTCTACACCGCCTGGCATGTCCGCGAAGAGCTGGTTCTCCTCTACGTCAGCGCACTTTTCGCCGTTGTGCTGATGCCGGTGGTCCGCATCATCACCAACCTGCGCATTGGACGCTGGTCTCCGGGCCGGGGTATGGCCATCCTCCTGCTGCTGATCGTCGTTGCCGGAGCCGCGACACTTTTCTTCGCATTCGCTTTGCCTCCGGTCATTCGCGATCTCCATGAGTTTGTCGGCGAACTGCCCACGCGCGGGCCGCAACTGCTGGACCGCATCCGCAAGCTGCCCTTCGCGCAGCGCGTCGACGTCAGCTCGCTGAACGCCAAGTTGCAGGACTTCGCCTCCAATTTCGCGACCTACCTCTTCTATTCCATCAAGAACTGGGCAGGCAGCTTGGCGAAGATCGTCACCGGCATCATCCTCACGATCTATTTCATGCTCGAAGGCGAGACGGCTTATCGCTGGATCCTCTCGTTCTTCCCACTCGAGCAGCGGCAGCGCCTCGACACGACTCTGGCCAAAGCCGAAGTCAGGATGGGCAAGTGGCTCTTCGGTCAGGGCCTCCTGATGCTGACCCTCGGCGTGTGCAGCACCATCACATACAGCCTTCTGCATATCCGGTATGCCTATGCTCTCGGCGTGCTTACCGGTCTGCTGAACATCATCCCCATCGCGGGGGCGCTGATCTCGATCTGTCTCGCTATCCTGGTGGCGGCGATTGACTCCTGGGGACATGTCCTCGGCGTGGCCATCTTCTACGCGATCTACTCCCAGGTCGAGACGTCGTTTCTTACCCCGCGCATCATGCGCACCAGCGTCGATCTCGCGGGCCTCGCCGTCATCGTCGCCCTGCTGCTCGGCTCTGCCCTGGCTGGCATCGTCGGCGCCATGGTTGCGGTGCCCACTGCGGTGCTGGTAGCCGTGCTGCTGAATGAGTATGCAGTCAAGCCGGACGCCGTCATCGCGCAGCCCGGCTCTACGAACTGACAACCGCTCTTCCACGCACAGCAAACCGCTCGGCGGCAACTACGCTAAAATAAGGAGTTGCCGCCCAATGCCTCCTGCTTCTACCAGCCCCGCGCTTACTCCGCCTGACGTGAAGTCAGAGGAGACCGAGCCCGCCTCCAGGCATCCCCGCATGCCTGCAAGTGCTGCCGGAGCAGCCGCAACCCGCATCGCCGACTACCGCGAGCTCTTCAAGGATCGCGTCACCTTCATGGTGATGCTGACTGCCTGGGCCGGTTTCTACCTTGCATCGGTGCATTCCGGCATCAGCAGCATCCAGCCCGGCCTGATCGCCACGCTCGTCGGCATCGGACTGGTCTCTGCCGGCTCCGCTGCGCTCAACGAGTGCATGGAGCGCAGCTATGACGCCAAGATGATCCGGACCGCGAACCGGCCGCTGCCCTCCGGGCGCATCAGCCTGGCGCACGGCCTGTTCATGGGCTTCGGCGCAGTGATCGCCGGCGCTCTGTGGCTGATCCACTCGACAAACCTCATCACCACCGTACTGACGCTGAGCACGGCCTTCAGCTACGTCACCATCTACACCCCGCTCAAGCGCAAGACCAGCATCGCGACCTTTATCGGAGCCTTTCCCGGCGCTATGGGTCCTCTGCTTGGCTGGACTGCGGTGCGCGGCGCCATCGAATGGCCGGCGGTCTCGCTTTTCGCGATCCTTTTCGTATGGCAGTTCCCGCACTTCATGGCCATTGCGTGGCTTTACCGGGAAGACTACGGCCGCGCCGGCATCAAGATGCTGCCGGTAGTCCAGCCCGACGGCTGGTCGACCGTCCTCGAAGCACTAACCTACGCCATCCTGATGATCCCGGTCAGTCTCGCCCCGGTTTACCTGCACGTCGCCGGACCGATCTATGGCGTGATCGCTGCGGCTCTCGGAGCCATTTATCTGGCTTACACCATTCGATTTGGACGCATCACCCGCGCCCGTTCGCACACGGAATCCAAGATGTACGCCCGTGACCTGCTGAAGGTCAGCGTCATCTATCTACCCCTGCTGCTCACCGCGCTCATGCTGAATGCGCGGGGGAAATAACACCTTGACGCTGGAGTCTGCCACTCATGTCCACGGCCGTTGAACCCCGCCAGTCCGGAACGCCCGGCAAGACGATCGCCACCATCATCGCGATCAGTGCCGTAGCCAGCGCCTTCATCTGCTGGCTGGTCTACTTCCATGTGCCCGCGGACGCGGCCGGCGCGCGCTTCCGCTTCCTGCCAGCCGTGAATGCCGCGTTGAACGCGCTCAGCACCGTGGCCCTGCTCTTCGGCTTTTACTACGTAAAGCAGCACAAACTGCTGGCGCATCGCCGCGCCATGCTGACCGCATTTTTCTTCTCGTCGATCTTCCTGGTCTCCTATCTGACCAACTTCGCCCTGCACGGCGAGACCAAGTTCAACCGCCTCAATCCTCTCTGGGGCTTCTACTGGAAGCTGCTGCTCTCGCACATCCTGCTTTCCGTCGTGGCTCTGCCCATCATCCTGATCACCTTCTTCTTCTCGCTCACCGGACGGATCCCGTCGCATCGCCGTATCGCGCGCTGGACCTTCCCCATCTGGCTGTACGTTTCCATCACCGGCGTGATCGTGTACGCCATGCAGGCGGCCTGCCACTAGGGCCAAGCTAGATTCTCTGAGGAATTTATGTCTCACGCCGTCATGGAACAGGAACCGGAACACCAGCCTGAAAGCGCCACACACGCTTCGTTCGGCGGAGCCGTACCTGAGCGCATTTCGCTGCGCGACGGCGGGGACCTGAACGACGACGGCACCCGTCAGCTGCTCCGCGCCGGAATCGGCATCCTTGCCACCGGCACGCTGGCCGCCCTGCTGACCGTCAGCATCCTCGGAGGCATCGGCCCCCAGGGGCCTCACAGCAGCGCAGGATGGCTCGCTCTCATGGTCGCCCTCATGTGCTGGCCCTTCGGCTCGCTCTGTTTCCTGCTCGGCTTCGCCAAGTGGCTTCGTAACCGGCACATTGCGAAACACGGCGACACCGGTCGTAACCGCCGCTGACACCCTTCGTTTCACCCTCTACGCTCCCCCGACACCTCAGTTTGTTATCCTGCTCAAGATAGAAAGCGTCCCTCCAGCGGCGCAGTGATTGGAGTTCATCGACCCCATGGCAAAGACCGTCAATAAAGTCATCCTCCTCGGCAACGTCGGCAAGGATCCCGAAATCCGTGCCACCGCCGGCGGCTCATTCGTCGCCAGCTTCTCTCTGGCCACCACCGATCGCAGCAAGGACCAGTCCGGCAACTGGACCGACCGCACCGAGTGGCACAACCTCGTCGCCTTCCAGCGCACTGCCGAGATCATCCGCGACTATGTGAAAAAGGGCTCCAAGCTCTACGTCGAAGGCAAGATCCAGACCCGTTCCTGGGACGACAAGACCACCGGCGAGAAGAAGTACCGCACCGAGATCATCGTCAATGACATCGCTCTGCTCTCCGGACGTGGCGAAGGCGGTGAAGGCGGCGGCTACTCCAGCGGCAGCAGCTACGGCCAGAGTGGTGGCTACGGCCGCGGCGGATCTTCCAGCGGCTACGATCAGCGCGGCCCGTCTGGCTCCGACGATCTGGTCGGTTCGACCGAGATCACCGACGACGATATCCCCTTTTAGTTCAGACAAATCACACGCACAAAGAGGCAGATCCCAGACGGGATCTGCCTTTTTTCTGTTTCAAATCGGATGCATACGCTGCAAGGCTTGCGCTAGCGGGATACGACAACAATCTCGAAGGTTCCGGGAATAGCTGCCGGCCGGGGATGCGGACTCGTTGCAGTAGGTGCGGGCGCAGGCCCAAACTTCGCAACCGAGAGAAATGCGCGTCCCGTTGTTGCGTCATAGGCCATGGTGCGCGCGCCCTTTACGGTTGTGAGGTTCTGCAGCACAGGAAAGCCCGGCTTCGTGGCATCGACGATCGTCAGCGTGCCTTCACCGTTCGACGAAAAGACAAGTCCGCGCACGGGGTCAAACGCGGAGGCGTCCGGGGAATCGCCAATCGGCACGAGCGCGATTACATGTCCCGCAGCATAATCAGAGACGACCATCTTCTTGCCGTCGCACACCGAGAAGAGGTGGTGCTGCTCCGAATCGATAGCCATACCCGAAGGAGAGTCGCATCCGTCAAGCTGCCAACTGCCGCTGACAGCCCGTTGCTTTGCGTCCAGCTTTACGATTGTGTTCTTGTCTTCGATGTTGACGAAGACGTTCCCCTGCCCGTCTGCACGCGGAAACTCCGGCTTCCCCGGCAAAGAAATCGTCGCAACAATCTGGTTGGTAGCAGCGTCCAGGACAGAAATATTTCTGCTGCGGCCATTGAAGGCCCATACCGTACCCGTTGCCGGCTCGTAAGCAATCCCATCCGGATTCGTACCCGCCTGCACAGAAGCTTTCACCTCCAGCGTGGCGCGATCGAAGACGATAATCGCATTCCCCGCGCCATCGCTGACGTAGCCGGTCTTGCCATCTGGATTGAGCGCAACGCCGTGAGTGCTCTTCAAGCCTGTAATTGCGCCGACAGGCTTACCTGTCGTGGTGTCGAGCACCTCGACGCGCGGGCCGTGCGTAACGTAAAGCCGATGCGCGGCATCATCGCTTACAAGATAGTCCCAGCCGCCTTCCCCGCCGATCGTCCAGTGATCGGCGACATGGTAGCTTTGCGCATGTGCGGCCAACGCCGCAGAGAGAAGACACACACCGATGCCTGCCCGGATGGTTCGCATAACAACACTCCTCGTATGAGGCTCGGCATACATATCGCCGGCTTTCCTGAGTGTCGCTTCCGAGCCTTAAACGGACCTTAAAGCTCGGTGGAATCGCCCGAAAGAATCGGCAAGCGGATCTCGACCTCGGCTCCGCCCTCCGGATGATTGTGAATATCGATGCTTCCCTGTGCTCGATCGCAAATGGCCTTGCAGATAGAGAGACCAAGCCCCGTGCCGCCGGTCTCGCGACTGCGGGATGCATCGCCGCGATAAAACGCGTCAAAGAGAAAGGGCAGGTCGTCGGCCGCCACCCCTGCACCGTGATCTCGCACCGTAAGAATGATCTCCGCAGAAGCGCGTGTCATCTCTACTTCCACCTTGCCCGCAGCCGGAGAATACTGCAGTGCGTTCATGAGGACATTCGAGCAAAGCAGAAGCGCATCTTCCCCGCTCACCGGTATCGCCGTCCGTTCATACACGACCTGCTGCGCGATGCACACCTGCTTATAAGCCGCAAAGGGCTCACACTGCGCAATCGCTTCCAGCACCACATCTGCAAAATCGCAACTTTGATCTCGTCTTCCCTGCGCCTGCTCAAGACGCGCGAGAGTCAGCATCTTCTGCACTGTATTCTCAAGGCGCTTGATGTCATCCAGGCCGAGCGAGACTCCCTGCTCATACTCCTCTGCAGTTCTGCGCTTCATCTGGAGCAGTTGCAGTGATGACTTCACAATTGCCAGATCTGTTTTCAGCTCATGCGCAGCATCGCTGGTGAATCTCCGTTGTTGCTCGAACGAGCGCTGAAGGCGCAGGATCGACTTCTCGATTGCAGAGGCAAGCGGCGCCAGTTCAATCAGCTGCTTGCTGCTCTCCGGAGCGGCAAAGGCCCAGTTCTCTGAATTGATCCCGTCCGCGGCCAGAGCGAGCTGCGTGATAGGCATCAGCAGACGGCGGATCAGCCATGTCAGCAGGAGTGCCGTAGCTCCAAGCAAAATGAGCGTAGCGAACGCAAAGAAGCGCACCGCTTCAAGCACCTCATGCCACACTCTGCTGGTAGGCAATCCAAACACGATGCGGACATGATGATCGACAGCAAACGGCTTGCCCGGATCAATCGTCCTCTCGCCCGCCAGCACATAAAAGAGATACGTCTCGCCGTGCACCTTCCCTTCAGCAAATGTGGCGGGGCCGGAGAGAATCAGCGGAGGCCGTCCCTGCATGTCTAATGTGCTGCCATCCTCATCCGTCACACTGAAGGCAGCCCGCGATGGAAGAGAAAGAGCGCTGCGATCCACCGCGATGCTTCCGTCTTTGCTCTCCGCTTCCTGAATCGATCCAAAGAGCGCATTCGCTCCCGCACGCAGGTTTGCTTTGAACTCATCGAACTGCACATGGCGCTCATGATCCCACACCGTTGCAATCAGAACGACAGCAGCAACGAACTCCAGCAGCAACACAGCAGAGGTGAGCCGCCTGGCCAGCGACGCGCGAGATGCCACTAGCTTTCCTCCGCGCGAAGCCTGTAGCCACGATGCCGCAACGTCTCAATGACCGCTTCCCTTTCCGGCACGGCAAGCTTGCGGCGAAGGTTCGAGATATGCGCCTCGATTACGTTCGAGTGATGCTCCCAGTCGTAGTCATAAAGATGCTCAAGCAGCTCTTTTTTTGACACCACGGCGTGAGGCCGGTGCGCAAGATATTCCAGGATGCGGTACTCGGTAGGAGACAGCTCGATGCTCTGCTCACCCCGGCTGACTGTCTGCCGAACGGTGTCGATCGTGAGATCGGCCGCGCGCAGAACAGGCGACGCCGTACCCTTGGAGCGTCGGATAAGCGCCTTCGTCCGCGCGATCAACTCTCCCAGATCGAAAGGCTTCGCCAGATAATCGTCCGCACCTGCATTGAGGAGTTCAATGATCGAAGTCTTGCCTTCCTGAGCTGTGAGTATAAGCACAGGAGTGTGAAGCTTCCTGAGACGAACCGCCTGCAGCACGCTCTTGCCGTCGCGGCCCGGCAGCATCAGGTCCAGGATGATGAGATCGAAGAGGTCTTGTTCGGCGTAAGCCAGCCCATCGTAGCCATCTGCCGCATGATCGACAGCAAAGCCCGCCTCGCGCAGGCCGGCAACGATGTTTGCTGCAAGGCGCGCCTCGTCCTCAACCAGCAGAATTCTCATGCAATCATTTTCGCGCGGGCCCCTTAATTCACGCTTAACCAAAATTCACTCCTGAATGAGGGACACTCAGGCCCTTCCCGGCAGCGATTGCATCATGCGTACCAACTCGGACTGTCTGCCCACGCCTGTCTTTGTGAGGATTCGCTTCACATGCAAGCGGCCCGTCTCCAGCGTAATCCCCAGTCTGTCTGCAATCTCACGCACCTCGAACCCCTCCAGCAGCAGATGGGCCACCTTGCCTTCTGCTGGAGTCAGACCGAAAAGTGACTGCATCACAGACGCGCGAGAGAGCATGGATCTGGATGGATCGCTAACGAATAGCAGCGTGACAATCGCCTTCCGCCCAAAAGCCTGCGGGACTGAGAATGGCGTAGCAATGACTCGCATCGCCTGCCTGCCTTCGCGACGCTGGAGCAAGATAGAGCCACCAGAACCTGTCCCCGCGCCTGCTCCGGCAGCAACGGTATCCGCCAGCAGACGCTGCAGCGCCCGGTTGGAGGTTGGATCGATCGCGAAGAGCCTTCCATACACCTGTCGCAGCACATCTCCGTGGCGCGCGATCGCTTCCGCATGACTGTTCGAGAGCACCACGCGGCCTTCGGCATCCAGGCCAAAGACCGCATGGTCCATTGCCTCGAGCGCTGCCTGCCAACCGGAGGCCTGTGCCTTCAGAGATCCGAACTGAGAGTGCAGAGCGAGTGCACGTTGCAGATGCGGCCGCAGTGTCTGGCATACGATATCGGCCCGTCGATCGAACGGGCCCCAGGATTTCGGACGCTGACAGCTGAGATTCGCAGTCGGCAAACCGGGAAGAGAAATCACCATGCCGGCACAGTAGTGCATATGGTTCGGTCTGTAGAAATCCACATAGCACTCGGTCCGCTCGAGTTCCGCATCACCGATCGCGTGATCGCTGTACCAGGTTTCGTCCGGAGAGAGACGGCGCTGCGCAGCCGCCATGATCGGATTGATCGCTGCGTAATAGTCTGCGAACCGGTCCCAAACATCCTGCGGCATCTCCCGCAAGGCTAGAATGGCCGGCACCGAGGAGTCGGGAAAGGTCGCGTAGATGGCCAACGATTCCCCATCCATTGCTCTGCCGATCTGCTCCATGACGACAGGCCACAGAGAAGGGTTTTGAACCGTGGCATAGATCGTTTCGATCAGGCCCAGGAGATGGCTCGTCCCGCCAAAGACGTGCTCTGGATTCGAAAAACTTTGCTCCACGGAAATCACCCCGGAGCAACAATGGACCAGAATTCCTCGTTATGCAAGGAATTCCGAGACTACGCAGTTGTCCCCCTCGAGACGGCGATAGATACGCTTCCGCTCAAGGCTCGACTTTAAAGGGCGTACGCCAGAAGGAACTCTTGCCGCTTGTTGGATCGAGGATCGTGACCTGGCAGATGTAATCCCCCGGATCGAGACTATGGATATCGAGATCGAAATGCAGAGGCACCTGCTTCAGGCGCGGTGAAGCTTCCGGGCTCACCGCGAAAGCCGGCGACTGGAGCTGCATCACGTTGTTGCGATACACGCTGACATACGCAACAATCGGCTTCGGCTGATCTGTGCCTGCCTCATAAGCCTGCAGGTAAACATAGATCGGGCGGTCGCGATGGAAGACGCGCGTCACGCTCGGAATCAGCTTCGCGCCATCGGCTACCAGCGGATTCACCGCTGCCTCCTTTGTTTGGTCCTTGCTCTTCATCGCGTTGTAAAGCGCGTCGCTGATCGGCTCACGCTGACTGCTCAGAACAACCGAGCTCACAGGAACGTGCTGCTCCTCGCGGTTGAGATTCGGAATGCTGAAGGTTGTTTCGTAAGTTCCGATGCGGCCAGTCTCATCGTCTCGCGCAAGGAACTTGAAGCGATAGGTGCCGGGCAGCAGCGTGAAGCCCGCATCATATTCGATCGGCACCCGCGCAAGCTCCTGCTCCGTCTCGCCCGTGAGCTTGATGTCCACGTTGTCGCGCACATTGCTGATGGTGCTGCCGCCATATACATCCTTCACCTCACCGATGAAGTCGATCAGCGTATGATCCACGCCGCGGTGCTTCGCCAGTGCCAGCTCATGCCCGGGGATCTTGACGACGTAAGGCACAAAATATTCGGCACGGTTGAGCTGGAAGTAGTTCAACTCCATGGCGATGGTGAGGTCCGTCACCGGGTCTTCGAGCATCAGCGCATCCTCAAGCTGGCGCTCCTTATCTGCCGCAGTAAACTTTGCAAACTCCTTGCCCGCGTAATATCCCTGCCGGTACTCAAGCTTTGCATCGGCGGGATGATTTACCGCCACCTTGATGCGGCGGAACTTTCCATCCAGCGCGGAGTTTGTTGGATAGTAGCTCAGCACGTAGTAATCAGAGATAGAGCGCTGCGCCTGCGTAATACCACGCGTAAGGTCATTGGTGTCGAGCAGCGCCTTACCGCCCGTGTCGCCTGCCAACGAATAGAGAGTGTCCTGCGACTTCTGAAAGTCCGCTTGCACTGCCTGCTCGGCAAGCCCCGAATAGACGCCCGCATTGCCCGGAGAACCCTGCGTCGCATTCCCAAGCGGGGCCTCTGCGACCAGCCCGCGTGCATCGATCGGCCAAAACGACACGCCGGCACGAATCGCCGCATCTACCGTTGCATGCAGTTGCGCCTGGTTATCGATACCGTTGAGCTGAAGCCCGCTCGCGAAATAAACGAGCACCTTCTTCTCATTCAGATGCCCCAGCATATTCGAAGCTGTCTGCAGCGCGGAGAGCTGGCGATCCGTATTGAAGATATTGAACTCGCTGTCATCCTGCCCGAAGGCCGCGCCCTGATCTGAGGTACTCGCATCGCTGGCCTCCGTCGCCCACTCCTGATGCTCACCCACCTGAAGCGTTGTAAGGATGCTCAGCAGGCGATCCCGGTCCGCGGTGAAGTCCTGCAAAACATCGACCGATCCACTGCTGAAGCGCATGATCGATACAAGATCGGCCGGAGTCATCTGCGTACGGATGAATTTCTCTGCTGCCTCTAATGCACGCCACTGATCCGCAGGCCCCATAGCAGAAAAATCGAAATAGAGCGCCATCAGGCGGTGATCTTTATAGTGCAAGGTGTCAGTCGTCTCGGGAGTGATCTGCGAGCGGTTCAACTCCTTATAGACAGTGACCTTCTCGTCGCTGCTCTTGCGTACAGGGAGCGGCGCTTCGGCGATCGGCAAGGACTGCCGCTCGCAATATCGAATCTTTTGCGGGATCCCATCCTCAGTGACGGTGAAGTCGGAGGCCGTAAGGCCTTCCACCGGCTTGCCGTCCTTGTCATGAACTGCAACCGCCTCGGTTACGATCTGCGACCGCACACTGATGGTTGTCACGGCTCCACTGTCAGGACTGCTGTTCTGACCGATGACCTGCGCTCCGGCAGCTACCGGAAGCGCTCCAAGAAGAATCAGGAAGAGAGCTCGGCGCATGGCTTCAGAACCTCAACCTTGCCGTGATCTTCAGGCTGCGCATGGCATTCACCGATGCCGGCACTCCGAAAATCGTATTCGTCGTGGTCGGATCGACCGTGAGGTTGTAGCTCGTATAGACCGGGTGATTGAGCACATTCGTCGCGTCGGCGCGGATATCGAGATAATAGCGCTGCGTTGGCCGGAAGGTCCGCTGCAATGAACTGTCAAAAGTAAATGTGCCTGGGCCAGTTACAGAATCTCGTCCTGCAGTTCCCCACTGCCCGGACTGCGGCGCAGTAAAGGCTGCCGGATTCACAAAATGCCCTGCCGGTCCGTCGTAGAGCGATGCGGATGTGCGATCCGGACGAATGCTTCCGGAGAAGCCTGTGCCTGGAACGATTGCATCGTAGACTGGCGTCTCCGGCATTCCGGTGCCCGCGGCGATCGTGTTTACAATCGTCCACTCTTTATACATTCGCCCCAGCCATCCACTCATCAGTGTGCCGCCACCAATGCCCATGCCTGTCGTGTACTGTAAGGTCGCGTTCAGCAGGTGACGCTGATCAAAGCTGGAGAGAGAGCGCTCTGCACCGAGATCGCGCCAGTTCTGCGCAGTCGACATTGTGGTAGCGGCAGCACTCGTAGCTCCGGCTGCCAGTGGTCCCTGCCCTCCCAATGCGGAGTCGTCATCCGTGGACTTTGAGTATGTGTACTGGAGCGATGCGGTGAGTCCGCTGCGTAGCCGGCGCCGCAACTGCACTGTACCTGCTTCACGTGACGAACTTCCGCCGGAAGTCTCATAGTTGAACCCTGACTGGCAGGAAGCACACGGGTTGGTTGCTCCAACAGGGTAGCTGTTCGGCAAGAACTGCTGCACGCCATTCGAGCCCCTGATGCCCTGGTACGTCACGACCATCTGCAATGCCGCAGGAAGGTCCCGCTGCGCGCTGACCTGCCACACCTGCGCAAAGCCAACGCGGAAGTTCGGATCAATACCGAAGAGATCGGCCGTCGACTCACTGCATGCGTTCGGCCCAGTCTTCAACGACTGCGCGCAGATGCTGTTACTGGCGCTGATGCTGGTGGCAAACGGAGCCTGCTGCGCTAGCTGGAGCGCGATGCTCTGGTAGAGCGATGTGTCAGCATAGATGCCGTAGCCGCCGCGAATAATCAATGACGAGGCTGCCAGCGGACGCCACGAGAGTGAGAGCCGTGGTTCGATCATGCTGCGATCCGGCCGCAACAGAGAGTTTGGATAATGCTCCCCGGTGATCGCTCCGACTGGATCGGTCGCAACAACCGTCGCAACGTCTGCGAATCCGGAAGAAACATCGAGGTTCGCGAGACGGTCCTTTAACTCGGTAACCGGAGCACTGTACTCCCAGCGCAGACCAATGTTCATTGTCAAATCTGGCGCGAGATGCCAGTCGTCCGTCGCATAGAGATCGGAGACCGATTCGCGCAGATATTTGTCAGGATTACCCGAGACCAGCGATGCAGTATCCGGGATTCCGCTGAAGAAATCCGAGAGATCAGACCCCGTGGCATCTCCATTGAAGGTGAAGATGCCACGGGGATTCTCCTGCGAATAGTAATTGAACTCCTGCCGGCGGAAGTCTCCACCGGCAGTGATGTCATGCCGGTGAAAGAACCATTCCAGGTGACCACCGATGGAGTTCGTTTCGTTGCGGTTGAGAGAACTCTCCGCGTCCGTGAGCGATACGATGCCACTTGAAAAATTCAGCGTGGGCGGTCCCCAGTTCGTCGGTTCCTGGTTGTTGCCGGTCATACCAGCCTCACCCGACACATTCACACGGTCTGCAAAGAAGGGCGTGATTTGCGAACGCAACCGGCTGAATTGATATTCGACATTCGCAAACATGTTGCCTGCAAACCGATGCGAGTAAGTCACATCGGTGTTCAGGCCTAACGTATCCGTGGTGTCGCGAAATCCAAAGATGCTCGTCGTATCAGCGCGCGAATCCTGAAAAGCGAACTTGCCAGTGATCGAGTCTCGTCCAAAGTTCTTTTCCAGGCGGCTCTGTAGCGCGTCCTTATGCGTCGGATTGACGACAGGAAGCTGGTAGTTATAACTGCTGTCTCCTGTCACATTCGGAAGCGGGTAGTAATCCAGCAGAGCCTGTGCCACCGGGTCGATCGCACTCACGGTCGTCGTGCGCTGCAAAAGTGTCGGTACAAGACCAGTCTGATCGACGGCATCGTTATCGCGGGTTAGCTCATAGTTGACGGCGAAGTTTGGTCCGCGCCTCACCAGAAGATGCGGAATTACCAGCGGGCCGCCGAGTGAGGCCGTTAGCGTGACCTGGCTGAAACCGGGTTTCGCTGCTTCGACGCCGGATAGCGAATACGAGCGTGCGTCGAGCGCCGAATCTCCAAAGATGAGCCCAAGCCCGCCGTTATAGATTCCGTGAGAATGATTGCGCGTGTTACCGAAAGCCTGGTTGAGCGAAAACTGTGACGTCGCCGCATTGTTCACACTTCCGTTCACCACCAGCCCCTCGCGGGCAGCAGTCTTCTGGGGCGATGTCGTAGCACCCGAAGCCGGCGGTGCGGAAGGCTCCGCACTATGCGCCGTGCTGAGCTTTGCGCTTGCGAGCATCTGATCGACAGACAGCATCTTCAGCTCAAAGTTCGCGGCAGCCGTACCGGCATGCACCATGATCTCCTGCTCAACTGGCGAAAAGAGCGACATGGTGACAACAATCTTCCATGTGCCATCCGGAAGATCGGCAAAAGAATAGTTACCATGCTCATCCGAAACTGTGACGAACTTCCTATCGCCCTGAGTCGCGATAATCGTCGCTCCCGGAACCGGGAAGTGATTTGACAGCACGCTACCGTGCTGTTCGCTTGCGTGCAGCAGCAGTGGAAAGAAGAGGCATACGATGGCACCCCACCGTCTCCACCGCTGTGCGGTTGTCTCCTGCTTCATCGTTCTCCAGCTCTCCGAAGACCTGTGGCAATTACCGTGTATGCGTCCCGGAACGGCGGAACCGGAACACGCAACCTGCAGACGACTCTCTGACGCATGAAGACGAGGATGCGTAAGCAAACGCTCACACGAATTTTGTACACCTACTCCGAGATACAGGAAGCAACATCATCCGTCGTACCGTCCTCTCTCTTGCAGCTAGTTATCGCTCGGAGTTTGGACACTGTCGATCACCAATACCTGTAAAGGAACCTTATCCGGCTTGAGCTCCAATCCCATATCTGCCACAGCGGTAAAGACACTGGCTGAGTTCAACGGATCGGCTTCAGCCGCCTGCTCTGCCGGAACCATGCTCTCGCTGCCGCTGCCAACACGATAACCACCTTCTGGACCCTGCCTGGCGCGAGGCAACTGTATTGAAAAGTCATATGTGCCGGTGAGTCCTGTCCGGTCAAGGATAAGCCGTTCGGTGTAGGCGTTCAGTATCCCGGCAATCATGCCGATCGGTACGGCCTGTCCAATCGCCCGGCCATCAATGCCCTGAATGATGCTTCCAGGCCCACCTGTAGCATCGCCAATCTTGGGCGGATGCGCGGCATCGTCAGGAGAGGGCGCCTTCAGCTTCGAACCGCCTTTGGCAATGGTAAGCAGGTAAACCGGAAGCACTCTGCTCTCCCAATGAGCATTGAGATGAAAGCGCTCCAACAGCACAGGCTGCAACATGCGAGCTCGTTTTCTATAACCAAGTTTTGCGAGAGCAGGAATCTCCGGCGCATCCACCTTGACCTCGATAGCGTAGCGGTTCGAACTTGCCCAGGCCGGCAGCCGATCCATCTCATAAGTCTTGTCGATTCCGTAGGCAAGTTGAATCAGCTCCTTGAGAGATTCAGCCTCACAATAGAAGCCCTCCGGAGTGAAGCCGCTGCTTCCCCTGGAACGCTGCGCCGGATGAATCGACACCACTGCGAAGCGAGGCAGGCCGACCATACTTGTGTCGTTCTGCCCAGTAGCGGAGAGCGGATCGCTGAAGAGTCCTGGGGCAAGCGCAAAGCAGAGAGCAAACATTGCCGCGATGGCAACAGACGCTTTCGCGCGACGGCTCATCTGGACGCCAATAGAGCCCGTCATGATCCGCAGGATGCGCTGTTTCAGATCAGCTCCAGCCACGCCCGACATATGTGTCGCTGGTAATTCGAAATACCATCGGCACACCCCAAGAATGCTCGCGGCGTATATCTCAGGATGGCCGCCCGCAAGCAGTACAGCCTGCGGAAATTCAGCAAAGAGGTTGCCGGGAATCAGGATGCAGGGGCGCAAGATACCAACGACTCCCGGCTCAAAACTATCCTCATGCGAAAGGATAGGAACACCCGACAGTTGCGCCACCGGCGACGAATTCCGGCACAGCGTGCGGATGTGCCACCAGTCACGCACGTACCGCAAAATCACGATACTTGCGCCACATAGCCATACATATGCAAAGAGCCACGCCACCATCGCAACCTGCTGATGGAGTACTCCAGCGCCATCGGAAGCAAGATCTGCGTTGGCAATGAAACGCTGCGGCCCAAACGGCATCGACAAGCGCGCCATGCCTGCCCCAAGCGCTTCATGCTGCAGATGCAGAGGACGCAAAGCAGTCCATACAGAGCGCAGCCACTCAACTCCATCGATGAGCATCGCAAAAGGCAGCAGAAACTTGAGTGAAGCCAACACCCAGAGGCGGTAACGCACACTCGCTCGCGAATTGCGCAGTACGACTGCCAGCAACCACACCGCTAGGAAGACCGCTGACGACTGCCAGAGATGATTCAATATCGCGGCAGCCCAAGGAGCTTCTCCGAGTATCAGTCGACGCACTGCCATCCCTGTCATTGCACCCTGCATCGCTTCTCCTGCTGCGCCGCCGCTAGTTCTCCGTCGGCTCCTCGATATGGTCAATCACAAGCGTCTTCACGGGCCCTTTCGCGGAGACCAGCTTCAGGCCCAACTGCTCCTGCAAAGCCGCAAAGATCGATGGGCCGGCATCATCCGCTCCTTGTGGCGCATCCTGGCTGCTGTATTTCAGAGCGAAGCTGTATTTGCCTGTGAGTCCCGTCTGGTCGATAACATCGCGTTGTAACTCTCCGGACAAGTTGAAGGTCAGCGATGAGAGCGGCACCTGCCCGCAAACCAGAAGATGCCTGGTTCCATCGAAGCGGGACATCATCCCGCCTCCACCGACAGACTTCAGATCTTCCGCATTCGCTGCAGCATTCTGAGCAAATTTGGGTCCGTTCTTATCGACTACGAGGTCATAAATCGGAAGCTGCCTTGTTTCCCAATGCGTCTTTACATGGAAGCGATCGGCGAGCAACGAAGCGATCAACTGCTGCTCCTGCTCACGCGTCAGGTTCAACTTCTTCAACTCATCCGGTGGCGGGTCCACGATCTTTGCGTGGATATCCCAGTGTCTACTATCCGCCCAGGACGGCTTGCCGAGGATGAGTTCAGGGCGAATGCCATAAGCATTCATGAGCAGATTGTCCAGATCGACGTTCTCGCCATCGAAGTTTCCATCCCGGCGACTGATACTCATGCCGGAACTGCCCGGCGCATGCGGGTGGATCGATATCACGTCAAAGGCTGTAGGCACTTGTGGGCTGGTTTGACTCTGTGCATTCGCAGGCAGCGCCACTGCAGGCATCAGAGATACAAGACACCACAGCAATGCGCAGCGGCCACATACCCGTTGAGGTAGATGCTCCATAACCGATCTCTTCCCGTAAGCACCCGGCATCACACCTCCTTATCCTTCTGGCTAGTTCTCTGTAGGCGGATCGACATGGTCCACTACCAGCGTCGCAATAGGACCCTTTGCCGGCACAAGCTTCAACCCAAGCTGCTCCTGCAATGCCGGAAACAGCGACGGCAAAGCATCCGTCCCCGGAGGAGCATTCGGTGCCGCATATTTGATGGCAAAGCTGTATTTCTCCGTGAGACCTGTCTGATCGATGACATCGCGGTCCAGAGCATTTGCAAGGCTGAAGACAAGGGAATGAATCGGAGCCTGATTGAAGACCCCCCGATGCTCCGAGTCGGACCAGTTCGATGTCATACCTCCGGGAGAAACCCCCTTCAGCTCCTCCGCATTCTGGGCTGCATTCTGCGCGAATTTTGGTCCACCTTTATCGACGATCAGGTTGTAAACCGGGAGCTGCTTCGTCTCCCAATGCACCTTCGCGTGAAAGCGCTCAGCCAGCATATTCACCACGAATTGCCTGTTCTGATCGTCGGTGAGATTCAGCTTCTTCATCTCTTCCGGAGACAGGTCGACCATCTTCGCGTGGATATCCCATCTCCTGCCGTCCGCCCAGGATGGCACTCCAAAGACAAGGCCCGATCGGATTCCATAGGCATTGCAAAGCAGGTCCATCAGGTTGACGTTGTCTCCATCAAACTTTCCATCGCCAAAGCTGATGCCCATGTTATCGCTGCCCGGCTTACGAGGATGAATCGAAATCACGTCATAGGCAGTTGGCACATTCGCAGCTGGCGCGGTCTGCGCATGGACGCGATCCATCGTCGTCAAGCCAGACAACGCGGGAAACAGAATGACCGCGAGAGTTATGCCTGCCAGGATCAGCCTGCGGCGCACGCCGAGGGTACGTGGAGCCTCCCCGGACATGATGTGCACGATGCGGCGCTTGAGATCTGAGCCAGTGATGCCGGACAGACACGGCAGCGGCGACTCGACGTAAAGACGGCACACGCTGAGGATGCTCTCTGCATAAAGCTCGGCTGCATTTCCTGAATCAAGAACAGCCTCATCGCATGCACGCTCACGCTCTTCAAGCAGACGCGCTCTGATCCACCACACCGCGGGATGAAACCAGAACAGCGCCATGATTATCATGTGCACCGTCGCAGTCAGGTTGTCTCGTCTGCGAATATGAGTCCGTTCATGCTCGACGATCGCACGCAGCTGCACCTCCGGCAGTTCGGCGATGAGCCCTTCCGGCAGCAGCAGCACCGGTTGCAGAATGCCGAAGACCCCTGGCTCCATCGCAGCGTTGGATACACGCACATCCAAACCTTCAGCGAGGTGGAATCGGATAGGTGTTGATGTACTGACTGCGCGGCATATCTCCAGCCATTGCCTGAACCAGGACGCGGCGAGCACAACGACGCCAGCGAACCACACGGCGAGCAGCGCGGAGAAGACAATATGCTGCGCGCTCTGCCACGGATGAACAGGAGCTGCATCTTCGCTCAGAACCGAGACTCTTCCGTGCCCTTGTACAGGATGCGACAGGGTCTGCGCGAGCAGCGCGACGCTGTGTTCACTGCCCTGCGCGGGAATGACGAAGCGCGCCTGCGTGTGCGACGCAATAGAAGTAGCCAGAACGCTGACAAGAGCAAACGGCAACACAAACTTGATCGAAGCGGCCATCCATATCCAGAAGCGTGCCCGCGCAGGAGCACCGCGCAGGACGAACCTTAGCAGCCATGCCAGTCCGGCGATCAGGGTCGATTGCCATAGGTGATTTGTAACGGCAGCAGCCCAGGGCTCACTGAAAAGCATGGAGGAATTCATGCCTTCTTCTCCTTTTCCCGGGCAAGGTCGCGCAGTGTCCGCTCCGCATCCTTCACATCGTCGAGTGAGAGCTTGCCGGATTCGATCAGGTGCGCCATCACCGGTTGCGATCGCCCTCCCAGCAGTGAGAGGAGATCGTCAATGAGTGTGCGCTGAGCGGACTCCCGCGAGATGGCAGCTGCAAAGATGTGAAAATTCCCGACCTTGCGGATACGCTTGAGAACACCCTTCGTCTCCAGGCGATAGACCGTGGTCTGGATCGTGGTGTAGGCCGCGCGCTTCTTCGCTGGAAAGGATTCCTGGATCTCTCGGATAGAGAGATCCCCCTTCGCCCAGAACTGCTCCATGATCTGAAATTCGAGTCTGGATAGCTTTTGGTTTGCCATTGGCATCATTTACTACGTTGGTAGTAAACGCTACTACGAGGATGTGCGAAGCGGCAAGAAATATTTATATAGGAGTGGATATGGCATGAATGCGAGCAGGCATCTGGAGAATCAGGTGCCTGCCCCGCGAAGCGTACATCGCTGGTGCTGCTAATCGTTCGTACTGGGCTTATCGATATGATCGATCACCAGCTTGAAACCCTCATACTTTCCTGTCCTTAACTCCAGCCCTAGCGGCGCTACCGGCCACGAATAAATTGCGAGATTTCGATCATGCGTCGGATTATTGTCCACCAGAGTCATCGAGAAGTCATATCGCCCGGTAAGGCCCGTCTTATCGTGGATCTGTCGACCTGGGGATGCAGCCGCGAGAAACTCAACCAGTTCCCCTATCTGAGCACCGTAGAAGTGCCAGATCGTTGTCCCTCCAGACCCCTCCAGGGTTCTCACACCCCCCGTAGCCAACGACGCACCTCCAGACGGAAGCGGCGCCTTCAGATCTGAAGGCTTTAGCCCCTTCAACCCCTTCTTACCGACGACGAGCGTAAAGTCAGTAAATTCTGCAGGCACCTCGTGGACCTGAAGATTGCAGCGAGTCTTAAGCAGATCTCGCATTGCAGCGCGTAGTAGTTCATGACGAGGCCCCTGGCTACGCCACAACGCTATGTCCGTATCCGAAATGCGTGCGCGAATCGTGTACCAATCCGGGATATACATCCACTTCGGCATGTTTAACATGGGAAAGGTATCCCACGAGTGGTCGTCCGGCGAATAGGCCATCGCCACCATCATCCAAAGCGTCAGATTCGATGAATATCCAGTCGGAGTTGGATCGAACGTGACTCCCTCGCCAATCACTCCCGGTTTCACAGGCCGGATAGAGACGACATCGAATCGGAAGTCTTTTGCAGGAACTGCATCGCTGCCTGTAGAGAGAAAGGCCGGATGGTCTTCCCCCGCAATGGTCTGCACATCCCATAGCGCAACGCTGAGAAACAGGCAAAGAACTACGGACACGCTTCTGCACAATCTGCTCAACAGGTGCATTCAGTCCTCATACCACATATCGACTTGCTTTACAGATGTGCCTTACTCTATCGCAGCATCAATCCGAGTCAAGCGCTATTTCCCCGCCCGAGCCAGTTCGCTGCCATTGCCGGCTGCGGCTTTATCCAGGAGAGCCTTTGCCTCGGTCAATGTGATCCTGTGGTCTACCGGATGGAACTCCGAGCGGGTCTCGCGCTGATCCTTGGTCACGTCCTTGAAGAGCAGAACTTTGCCCTTCACGTGCACCTCAACCAGTGAGGTCTTCCAATGTTCGGAACTCACCTGCACGCGCCCGATCTCGAAAGTTCCTCCCTGCTCCACGTGACCCAGCAGGCCGTAGCCGAAGTCCACGCGATGCTCGAGCGTGCCGCGCATGGCCATCATCCGCTTCAGCTTTGCGTTGACGGTGATCGTTCCCCCCATCGCGTGCATCACCCGCTCTTCATAACCCGAGGGCACAAACGCCGGGTCGGGATGGAATGCAATGCGTACAGTGTCTCCATCCATTGCACTCTCATAGGTGAAGAGAAATGCCTTCGGGAGCATCTCCATCACATGCCGGAGACGCTCTTCGTCTTCCTCGTGCGCCTTGCGCACTTTATCCATCGCTCCTGGGCGGGAGATCAGTGACTGGAGTCGCCGTTCTTCTTCCGCCCGCGCCGCGTTGTCCAGCGGTGTTCCCTGCTGCTCAAGGAGGCGAAAGATCGGTCCTTCCGCGGTTTCCACCTGCTCACGGACGAGCCTGTGGCCTGACTCCTGCCGTTCACTGCGATATTCCCAGAAGCTATCGCGCTCGCGGTCATGCATCTCGTTGTAGATAACCTCGGCAACCAGCTTCTGCGGCGCTTCCGAGGGTAAAGCAGGCTGTTGCTGCGCACGGACAAGCGGTGCAAAGGAGAGCAGCACCGGCAAGGTGATTGCGAAGGACAAGCGGGGAGGCATGGCTCGTATTCACCTCTGTGGCGGAATTCACTTCCGGCTTCAGAGTGGCAAATCTTCGCGCCTGCGCATGATAAAAATCGGAGAATTGCTTCGGAAATGGTGCTGACTGTCTCTCGAGAGAAACGGTCGAGCCAATGTGGCCCGCGCTTCAGCGCAGGCCATGCATCAGCAGAATCGCTCCCGCGGCCGAGCATACAGCCGCCGTGGCCAGCTGAATCCACCGCGAATACGAGCGCTCCACGATATCCTCATACTCGTTCGCCGAGCCTGCATCGCCGCCAAAGAGCTGCGTCATACCTCCAGCGCTCTGCGCCTTCATCACACGGGCCTCGATCCGCGACATCTCCACGTACGGCTTGAGGCCGCGCCGGCACCAGCCGCGTACCTTTACCCGCTCACCCACCAGGCGGTCTGCGCTGTTCATCGCGAAAAACAGCCGCCCGAACGGAACCGAAGAGCGATAGAGCAGGAACATCATGCCCGTTTCGTCCTGCAATACCAGGTCCGGCGACCAGAAGGCGCCCGGAATGCCGTGCCCGATGATCTCACCTTCAAGCTCTACCGCCTGCGGGCGCATCTGCGAGATCTGCATGTTCTCGAGCAGCTCCACCACCGTGCGCCGCTCGACGCGTCCCTGGTAGCGGAAGGCAATCCTCGCCGCCCAGGTCGCGCCTAGCGCCAGCAATAACCACGCTACCGTATCGTGCGGAATCGCTACCCCTGCCCGAGACAGCGGTTTGTCTAACCAGAACAGGCTGAAGAGGAGAAAGCCGCATACCCACGGCGCAGCCCAGAAGAAAAACTCTACCGGGAAGCCCACCCAACTCAGCCGCTCGCCTTCAAGCAAGCCCGAGGCGGGAGCCTGTCCCTTGGCCTGTGCCATCTGCCCCAGCGCCCGAACGCGGAAGGCCGTCAGCGGATGGGTCGAGCTCATCTCATAGACCCGCGCCCATGGATTGATGACATCCCAGCGCATGACCCGTTCCCGCATCGCTGTGTCATTGGCCAGGGCCATCGCGTCGCCGTTCATCATGCTGGCAATCCCCATCAGCCCGAGCGATTGCCCCAGCTGCCGCGTCCGCTTCGCATTCGCCTTCTCGTATTTGTTGCCCTCTTTCGAGAGACGCGCCGCTTCGCTGCGTTCCCGCATCATGCCATAGCCGATCTTCACCAGCGCCGACGAGAGATGATTCGGCTGCCCAGTCGTCTCGGCCGAAAAATGATCCGCGCCATACTCCCGCGTGCGGTTCAGCAGTAGCACCAGGAACTGCCCCACCCAATACGCGAGATACGCCGCGTAGCTTACGACGCGCATATTGTTTACGCGGTTGGTCCACACATAGACCTGCCACAGCAGCAGCGGAGCCACGGCCGCCAGCGCCATCACCGCGAAGTCATAATGCGCGATGTGCCCGATCTCGTGCGCGAGCACCGCCTCGATCTCCTCTTCCGTCAGCCCATCGAGCAGCCCCCGCGTCACCACAATCCGCGCATCGCGCTGCAGACGTCCGAAGGCAAAGGCATTCGGCGTCCCGCTTTCGATCAGCCCCAGCCGGGGTATGGGGAGGCTCTTTGCCGCGCAGATCCGCTCCACACACGCCCGCTGCCGCGCAGGAACGGCATCCTCATCCCAATAAATGGTGAATAACCACTCGGTGATCTTCGGCGAGAGCAGGTATTGCACGCCGACCAGCACCACGACAAACGCGATGCCCCACCCGATCGAAGCCTGCCCGTGCAGCAGGTAAGCATCTCCGATCGCAAACACCAGCCCGTACAGCGCCACAAGAACCAGCAGGGAACGGCTTACGAATCCCATCGCGGAGCACCTCAGCAATCTGTCGCCACCATGGTACCGCAGCAGGCACTAAACTATCTGTATGCTCGACGAAACCACCTTCCGCCGCCACGCCGACCAGGCCATCGAATCCCTCAAGCGCGCCCTCATCGACGCCGAGGAGGGTGGAGACTTCGAGGTCGAAGAACAGGGCGGTGTCCTGAACATCGTCTTTGAAGAACCGCCCGCGAAGTTCGTCATCACCCCGAACGCGCCGGTTCGCCAGATCTGGATCTCGGCTCTCTCCACCAGCTTCAAGCTTGAATGGTCCGAGGAGGCCTCAGCCTTCATCCTGCCGAAGGATTCCACGCAGCTGAAGCCTTTGGTTGCACGGCTCATCAATCAGCAGTTGGGTGATGGAGACGTGACGCTCGACTAGAGCCTGTTAGGGTTGAGCAGTCTCGATTAGAATCCGGTCAAAGCCTTACACCACTCAAAATCAGATCCGGGCGGCGCACTCAGCGCTGCCTGCCCTGTAAGGATGGCCGATGTACCGTTCCTTCAAGCTCGCCGCGGCGCTTCTGCCTGCCGCCGCTTTCTGCTCGCTTCTCACCGCCGCTCCTGCCATCGCTCAATCCCCTGCCTCCGATTCCTCGATCAGCAAGAAAACTACCGGCATGCGCCACTGGGATGGATTTCTTCCCATGGACTGGGACGCGAAGTCCGGCAAGCTCTATCTTGAGGTCAGCGACTTCGATAAGGAATTCCTCCTTCTCGACCAGCTGCCGTACGGCGTCGGCTCGAACGATCTCGGACTGGATCGAGGTCAACTTGGCCACGGCAGGGTCGTGCGCTTCTATCGCAGCGGCAACAAGGTTCTGCTCATCGAACGTAATCTCACTTACCGTTCGAGCGCGGCCGATCCCGACGAGCGCCTCGCCGTCGAACAGTCCTTCGCACGCTCCGTGGTCTGGGGGTTCCCCGTCGAGGCCGAGGAAAACGGCAAGGTCCTCCTCGACGCCACCGGCTTCTTCCTGCGCGATCCGCATGGCGTAGGCGAGCGCCTGCAGCAGGCCAAGCAGGGCGAATACTCGATCGATTCCAGCCGTTCCGTCATCGTCCCCGAGGATACGAAGGACTTCCCCGAGAACACCGAAGTCCAGGCCATGATCACCTTTGCTGCGCATGGCCATACCGGCAAGCTCATCGATTCGGTTACGCCCGACCCGCATGCCGTCACCGTCGAGGAGCACACCTCGCTCATTCAGCTGCCCGATGACCACTACAAGCCGCGCGCCTTCGATATCCGCGCCGGCTATTTCCCCGAGTCCTGGCGTGACTACTCCACGCCCCTCGGCGATCCCATCGATCTGAACTACATCATCCGCCATCGCCTTGAGAAAAAGGATCCGAACGCGGCCACCAGCGATCCAGTCAAGCCCATCGTCTACTACGTCGATCGTGGCGCGCCCGAGCCGATCCGCTCTGCGCTGGTCGAAGGCGCGAGCTGGTGGAATCAGGCCTTCGAAGCCGCAGGCTTCCGCAATGCTTTTCAAGTTAAGGTTCTGCCCGAAGGCGCGGACCCGATGGACATCCGCTACAACATGATCCAGTGGGTGCATCGCTCCACGCGCGGATGGTCCTACGGCGAAGCCGTCACCGACCCGCGCACCGGAGAAATCATCAAGGGGCAGGTCACGCTCGGCTCACTCCGCGCGCGCCAGGACTACCTGATCGCCGAGGCACTGCTCTCGCCGTATGAGCAGGGCAAGCCCGTCACGCCCGAGATGAAGGAGATGGTGCTCGCACGCATCCGTCAGCTGGCCGCGCACGAAGTGGGCCACACCCTCGGCCTCGCACATAACTTCGCCGCCAGCTCCGTCGCGCCGGGCACCTCGGTGATGGACTACCCCCACCCGTGGGTCACGCTCGATGCTAACGGCCGCCCCGATCTTTCGCATGCCTATCCTATCGGCATCGGCACATGGGATAAGGTCGCCATAGCCTACGGCTACTCCGAGTTCAAACCTGGTTCGGACGAAAAAACGCAGCTCGACAAGATTCTGCGCACCGCCACCGATCACGGCCTGCTCTTCATCACCGACGAGGACTCGCGCCCGCTCGGCAGCGCACATCCACACGCGCATCTCTGGGATAACGGCGCCGATCCGGCCGACGAGCTGAACCGCATCCTCGATGTCCGCGCCGCAGCCCTCAGCCATTTCGGCGAAGGGGCCATCCCGCTTGGCCAGCCGATGAGCGAGCTCGAGCAGACGCTGGTGCCGCTCTATCTGCTGCACCGCTACCAGACACAGGCCGCAGCCAAGGAGATCGGGGGCCTCGACTACCGCTATGCCCTGCGTGGCGATGGTCAGCTCGTCACCGCCATCGTTTCGCCCGAGGAGCAGCACAAGGCGCTCGATGCGGTCCTCAAGACCCTCGACCCTGCCACACTGACTCTGCCGGAATCGCTGCTGAAGATCCTGCCGCCCACACCTCCCGGCTACGACCTCAGCCGCTCGGGCAATCCCGAGCCTTTTCCAGGGCACACCGGGCTCACCTTCGATCCCGAAGGCGCGGTCGAGTCCGCCGCTAACCTGACACTCGACCTGCTCTTTGAACCGAGCCGGGCCTCGCGACTTGTTCAGTATCATGACCGCGAGCCCGCCCAGCCGAGCCTCGACGAAGTGATCGAAGCCACGCTCAAAGCCAGCTGGTATGCGCCGCACCAGTCCGGTCTCGCAGGCCTCACTCAGTTCACAGTGGAGGATGCGGTTCTCAATCACCTGCTTGCACTCGCAGCCAGCAGCGACGCCTCCCCGCAAGCCGCAGCGCAGGCAGAGTACGAGGCTTCAAAACTCAACGACTGGCTCAAGTCTCAGACCGTAAACCTCAGCCTCGATCCCGACCTCAAGGCCGCCTACACAGCCGCCGAGCAGAAGATTGCGGCATTCGAGAAGAACCCCGCAGCCTTCAAGTCGCCGGAAACTCTCGATGCACCTCCGGGCCAGCCCATTGGATCGGATGATGACGATACCGTCATCTACTGATCCGCCTGAATCGAATGAACCGGGAGCCATCGCAACCGCGGTGGCTCTTCTTTTTGGAGCGTATTCTTTCCTTCAAAGGCCTTCAGCTACACGAAGCAGTCACGCAATCCGATGCCTGCCTATCGCCACAGGCGTTGTATATTGAACCATATCCGCCAATCTTCTCTGTAGCGCCTTCCTCGGAATGCCCACGCAAGGAAAAATTCCGATGTCTCTCCGCGCTGATCCCTCTCTGCTCGAGAAGATGGCTGTTCTCCAACGCACCTGCGTCATCCTGGCTGGAACCGTCTCGCTGGTCTTTCTTGCCGGTTGGCTGATTCCCTCGTACGGCCGAATCCTGCCGGCAGGCTGGTCGCTGATGAAGTGCAACACCGCCCTCGCCGGCCTCTTCAGCTCCGCGAGCCTCGCTTCTTCCTGGACGCATCGCCGGCAGCTCAGCCGCGCACTGGCCATCCTGGTCGTTCTGCTGACTCTCACTTCGCTCGCCGAATACATCGCCGGCGCGTCCTTCCATATCGGCAGCCTTTACCTCGACACGCTCCTTGCCTCTGACGTAGATTCTCCGCGTCCGGGCAGAATGGCGCCGCAGACCGGCATCACCTTCGCCCTGATCGGCGTGAATGTCCTTCTGCTTGGAGCAAATACGCGCAGGCTGGCAAGATTCGCCGATCTCCTGGCCTTCACCCTGTGCGTCCTTGTGCTCTTCAATATCTCGGGCAACGTCTTCGGCGCGATGCACCTCTTCGGCCTCACGATGAAGACCCGCACTTCGCCGCAGACGCTGGTCGTGCTCTTCCTGCTCACGTGCGTGGTCTTTACCATCCGGGCAGAGCGAGGCGTCTTCTCGGTGCTCTTCGGCGAAGGCATCGGCAGCCGCATCGCGCGGGTGGCTTCTCCCTTCGCGCTCTTTCTGCCGTTGTTGCTTGAGATGGCCCGCGGAGCCTCGATCAAGGCGCAGCTCCTTAGCCCTGAATATGCAACAGCGATCGTAGCGTCCACGGCTGCAACGCTCGCCTTCGCTCTGATCCTGCTTCTGGCCTGGCGCATCAACCAGCTGCAAAGTGAAATCAGCGCTCTCTCCCTGCGCGACGATCTCACGGACCTCTACAATCGCCGAGGATTCTACCTGCTGGCAGGCCAGGCACGCCGTCTTGCGCAACGCGGCGGCTCGTCTTACTCGGTGCTTTTTATCGACCTCGACAATCTGAAGCAGATCAACGATCGCTATGGGCACGACGTCGGTTCGGAGTTTCTCCTCGAACTGGCCACGCGCATGAAGGAAACCTTTCGCGACACAGACATCATCGGCCGTGTGGGCGGCGACGAGTTTCTCGTCGCAGGCGAGTGGGATGCAGCGGAAGCCCAGCAACTCGCCAAGCGCCTGGAGAACGCCGCTCTTCGCCCGCAATTCGGATCCGAGCTGCCAGCCCCTCTGACATTCAGCTGGGGACATGCCACGGCCGAGGGCAGCAGCGTGGAGCCTCTCGACAATCTCATCAGCCGCGCCGATAGTGCCATGTACACGCTCAAGCGAAGCCGGAAGCTGGCTGCAATCTAAACTCGCTTAGCCTCACGGTGAGCGCTTTCTGCGACCGCCTTATAAAGCTCCGGAATTGTGTCAAATTCCTGATGGCATCGAAAAAATCGATTTAATCCGCCATCGCTTGCCCGATTCGCTCGCTCTCACTTCGGCTCTCGTGCTAAAACATCCGCTATGAGTAAGAAGAAGCCGGAGTCCGGCACCGCGCAAGGCCCGATCAATCTGCGCCAGCTCTCTGAACTGCTCCGCCTCTCGCAGACCACCATCTCGCTTGTGCTGAACGACTCACCCGCTGCGAAGTCCATTCCCGAACATACGCGCGCTCGCGTCTTCGAGGCAGCCCGCAAGTTCCAGTACCGCCCCAACTACTTCGCGCGCTCTCTGCGCCGCAGCAAGAGCATGGCGGTCGGCGTGCTTGCTCCGGATCTCAGCGAAGGCTACTTCACCCTCGTCATGCAGGGCGTAGAAGAGACCCTGCTCCGCTCTCACTACTTCTACTTCACCGCCAGCCACTATTGGCAGCCGGAGCTGATGCAGGAGTACCCGCGGCTGCTCGCTGAGCGCGCGGTCGATGGATACCTGCTGCTCAATACGCCTGCTGCCTTCTCGAGCCCACTGCCTACCGTTGCCATCTCCGCGCATCATGACGCTGCCGGCGTTACCAATGTTGTGCTCGATCACCGCCGGGCTGCCGAGCTCGCACTGCGGCATCTCTATGAGCATGGGCATCGCCACATCGCCTTCATGAAAGGCCCGGAAATCATCCCCGACACCGAATTCCGCTGGAAGGCAATCCTGCAGGTTGCAGAGGAACTGGATATTGAGGTCCTGCCTGAGCTATCCATCCAGCTTTCCGCCGATAGCTGGTCGCCTGAGATCGGCTATCAGCCGATGAAGGCTCTGCTCGAGCGCACCCACGCCTTTACCGCCATCTTCTGCTTTAACGACATCTCCGCCATCGGAGCGATCCGCGCCATCCACGACGCAGGGCTTTCCGTACCCGGCGATATCTCTGTCATCGGCTTCGACGACATCATCAGCGCTGCCTACCAGAAGCCCAGCCTCACCACCGTGCGTCAGCCGTTGCGCGAGATGGGTAGCGAGGGCGCGCAGATACTCCTCGATCTCATCGCCGATCCCAAAAGGCAGCAGCCCTCCGAAGTGCTCATGCAGCCCGAGCTCATCGTGCGCGAGTCCACGGGTGCGGCTCCGGCGCATCTGGCCACGAGCTCCACCATGAAGCCGACACGCCGCCGCACACGCTAGCTGTGAAATCACGGAGGTGGTCACGACCCGCCTCCGTCGCCGTAAGACAACACCCTCCACACAAGCAGATAGCGCTTCCGAAAAAGCCTTTACCCATCCCAGGCCACCTGCTATAAAGGCGCCAACCTCCCCACCACGGCCTGTCTCGCGTTCCGTAAGCGCTGGAGAGCTGGCCCCATCCCAAACGAACGTCCATCCACAGCGTTCCCACGCGCTTGGGAGATTCCTATGTCCTCGATTCATTCCGCAAGAATGATCTGCGCCGGCATACTCATGTTCGGATTGCTGACCGCGCACGCGCAGCAAACCGTCACCACTCCCGGAGGCAGTTCCGGCTACATCCCCGCCTTCACCGGCACAACCACCATCGGAAGTTCCATCATCCAGACGAACTCTACCGGGGTCGGCATCGGCAGAGCTCCGAATGGCACGCTCGACGTGAACGGCCAGATTGTCGCACGCGGCTGGCTCACCATGGCGCGCCTCGGGAACGCCACCACCAGCGCCGGTTCTAACTCTGCCCCGATCCTCTTCCAGACCTCCGGCTACAACAGCAGCTCCAAAGCAGACCAGACACCGTACTTTCAATTCCAGGCGAATGCGGTGAACAACAATACGTCCACGCCGGGCGCCACGCTCAATTTTCTATACGGCAACGGCACGTCAGCACTCGCAGATACCGGTCTGTATATCAACTCGAACGGCACAATTCACTTCGCTTCCGCCCAAACATTTCCCTCCACGGCCAACGGCATTACCTCCGTCGCTCATGACAACTCCCTCACCGGTGCAGGCACAAGCGCGAGCCCGCTCGGCATCAACGGAGTCACAACCAACGCCAGCTTCACTGGCAGCGGCACCGCTGCCTCGCCGCTGGCGTTCTCCGCAAATGTCGCGATGCCGGGCACCCTCACCACCTCCGGCGCAATCACCGGCTCCACCTCATCCTCTGACGCAATCTATGGCAACTCCACCAACGCCTACGGCACCGGTGTCACCGGCGTTTCCTATGGCACCTATGGATATGGCATGGTTGCAGAAGGCACGGTCGACGGCATCTACGCCTACGGAGGCACATACGCCGGACAGTTCTATGGCAATGTCGCCATCAATGGCAACCTCTCGAAATCCGGAGGCTCTTTCAAGATCGATGATCCTCTCGATCCCGAGAACAAATATCTCTCCCACTCCTTCGTCGAATCGCCCGACATGATGAACATCTACAACGGCAATGTCACCACCGACAGCAGCGGCTACGCCAAGGTCGACATGCCGGCCTGGTTTGAAGCGCTCAACCAGGACTTCCGCTATCAGCTCACACCCATCGGTCAGTTCTCGCAAGCCATCGTGGCAAGCGAAATCAGTACCAACTCTTTCACCATCCGTACAGACAAGCCGAACGTGAAGGTTTCATGGCAGGTCACCGGCGTCCGTCATGATGCATGGGCGAACGCGCACCGTATCCCCGTCGAAGAGGACAAGGCAGAGCAGGACCGCGGCCGTTTCCTGCATCCGGAACTCTTCGGACACAAGGAACAGCCCAGCATCTCGCTCTATCGTCCTCCGCTGTCATCGCCTGCTTCTCGATAACGCCATCGCCGCGCACCTCCCCCGCGCGGTGATTCGTTCTGGAGCCCGACACGCGCTTGCCGCATCCAACAGCAGGCAACGCGACGCCATCGCGTACAGGATCCTGCATGCAATATGTGAATCTCGGCCGCACCGGCCTCAAAGTCTCCCGCATCTGCCTCGGCACCATGACCTACGGCACAAAGAAGTGGCGCGAATGGGTGCTCGAAGAAGAAGAGAGCCGCCCCTTTATCCAGCGCGCCCTCGAAGCCGGCATCAATTTCTTCGACACCGCCGACATGTACTCGGTCGGCGCAAGCGAGGAGATTCTCGGCCGCGCCCTCCGCGACTTCGGTCCTTCGCGGGATAAGGTTGTCATCGCAACCAAAGTCTTTAATCCCATGGGCGACGATCCCAACCAGCGCGGCCTCTCACGCAAGCACATCCATCACGCCATCGACGACAGCCTCCGCCGCCTGGGCACCGATTACGTCGACCTCTACCAGATTCACCGTTTCGATCCGCTCACCCCGATCGAAGAAACCATGGAGGCGCTCCACGATGTCGTGCGCGCGGGCAAGGCCCTCTACATCGGGGCTTCGTCCATGTACGCCTGGCAGTTCCAGAAGATGCAGCACATCGCCGAGCGTAATGGCTGGACGAAATTCGTCACCATGCAGAACCACTACAACCTCGTCTATCGCGAAGAGGAGCGGGAGATGATTCCGCTGTGCGTCTCCGAAGGCATCGGTCTCATTCCGTGGAGCCCGCTCGCTCGCGGCTTCCTTACCGGCAGCCGTAAACGCGGCGATAAGGGCGATACCCTTCGCGCCAAAACCGACGAATACGCGCACGGCCTTTACTACCGCGACTCCGACTACACCGTCGTCGACCGCATCACGGAGATTGCTGCAAAGCACGGTGTAAACAATGCGCAGGTGGCTCTCGCGTGGATGCTTACGAAACCTGGCATCACGGCCCCTATCATCGGCGCCAGCAAGATGCATCACCTTGAGGATGCCCTCAAATCACTTGAGCTCACGCTCACGCCGGAAGAGATCAAGTCTCTTGAAGAGCCCTACGAACCGCATCCAATCCTCGGACACAGCTACTAGGTTGTATCGACATACTCTGAACGCCTGCCTTTCGCAGGATTTTTCAAAAAAGCTTGTCATTCCTACCGAAGCGAGACAGTCTCCTTGTCTCGCGTAGTGGAGGAACCTGCAGTTTGCTTTACACATTCGAGGATGTTCTAAAGCCAGCAGCCCCACTGCAGGTTTCTCCACTAGCTACCTGCGGTCGCTTCGGTCGGAATGACAGCTTCGAGGTCAAAACATAGCAGCCAAACAATGTGCGAATACGCCCTCTGCAGACACCGCCACGACCTCAAGCCGCCGGCATCTTCCCCTATGCCGGCGGCTTCTTGTATAACGTCCGGCGAGGGCCCACACCTGCATGAATCGCCGTGAATTCTTTGCCGTCGGCACCGCCGGAGCAGCGACGCTCTTCTCCGCGCGCGGATTTGCCGCTCTTTCTGCCGCCCCAGCTGCCTCACCATCCATTCCACCACTGCTCTTCGGCGTCGATTACTATCCCGATCAAACACCCGAACATTTATGGGAGGAAGACGCGGCTGCGATGGCTGCAGCGGGCGTCACCAACGTGCGCATCGCCGAATTTGCCTGGGGCCTGATGGAGCCGAGCGAAGGCGCCTATGACTTCCGCTGGCTCGACCGCGCGGTCGCGATTCTCCATGCGCACAACATTGGCTGCATCCTCGGCACTCCCTCGGCCGCACCGCCGCCATGGCTCTCGCAAAAATATCCCGAGGTGTTGATGGTGAACGAGCACGGCGTGACGCTTGCACCGGGCACCCGCCGTTTCACCTGTCCGACGAACACCACCTACCGCCGTCTATCGGTGAACATCGCAACGGAAATGGCGAAGCACTTCGCCTCCACGCCCGGCATCATCGGCTGGCAGATCGACAACGAACTCACGCTCGGTGACAGTGCCCGCTGCTACTGCCGTTCTTGCCGAGAGGGTTTTCAGCAGTGGCTGAGAAAACGATATCCCTCACTCGACGCAATCAACCAGACTTGGGGCACCGTCTTCTGGAGCAATACTTACACGGACTTCTCCCAGATCCCCGTCCCGCTTCCCTCCGGTGCACCGCCCAATCCCGGTTTTGCCCTCGACTATTACCGCTATCAGAGCGATGCCAATGCCTCGTTCCTCGAAGAGCAGCTGACTGTACTCCGCCGGCTCTGCCCACAGCACTTCATCACCACGAATAACGCAGGACTGGTCGACAACCTCAACCTGCGCGATCTCTATCGCAATCTCGATTTCGCCTCGGCCGACAACTATCCCAGCTTCTTCGCCATCATCCTTGCCGACTCCGGCGCCTCGCTACCGCCCGAAGCTATCGCCGCTCTTACCTCGCTCGGCCACGACACAGCGCGAGGGCTCAAGGACGGCAAACCCTTCTTCATCATGGAAGAGCAAAGCGGCAAATCCGGCCAGCCTTTCTTCTCGCCGCAGCCCGAACCAGGACAGCTTCGTCTCTGGTCGTACCAGGCCGTCGCCCATGGCGCATTCGGTATCAACTATTTCCGCTGGGATACTGCTGTCTTCGGTGCCGAAGAATACTGGCATGGCCTGCTCCGGCACGATCGCTCGCACAGCCCCGGCTTCGACGAAATCGTCCAGACCATGCGCGAGCTGAAGTCCCTCGGACCGGAAGCACTCCACGCCCCTTATGATGCCCAGCTCGGCCTCATCCTCGACCTTAGCTCTGACTGGGCACTCACCTTCCAGCCCGGTCAGCCGAAGCTCAAGTACCTGAGCGAGCTCACCAGCTGGTACGGCTCCCTCGCGGCGACTGGCCGCGGCGTCGACATCCTAGAAGGCACGGAGGATCTCTCGCGCTACAAGGCCATCTTCGCCCCGCTCCTGTATGTCGTCAGCGCCCAGCAGGCCGAGCGCATCCGCGCCTATGTTCAGGGTGGAGGGCTCTTCTTTGCCGGCTTCCGGCTCGGCGTGAAGGACGAGCGCTCCCGCATCGTCGAGACACCACTCCCCGGCCTGCTACGGGACGTGATGGGCGTCGAGCTCTATGACTACCAGCCGATCTATGCCGAGACCCAGAACGTGAAGTTCACCGGCGCGCTCGCCGCCGCCGATGCACCAGTTCACCTCTGGGCCGACATCCTCATACCAAAGGAAGCCGACGTTCTGGCCACCTACACCGGGGGCGCGAACCCCGGCAAAGCGGCCATCACCGCAAACAGCTTCGGAAAAGGAAAAGCCTTCTATCTCGGAGCACATCTCGAAGGTCCGGAGCTGGCACGGGTGCTCCTGACCCTGCTCGCGAGCCATAATGTTCCGCGCGCCTTCGAAGCTCCAGCCGGGGTCGAGATTTCCTCCCGCAACGCGAACGGCAATCGCTGGACCTACTTCCTCAACCACAACTCCGAACCGCAGACCGTCCCACTCAAGGAGTCGTATCAGGACGCCTTCGACAGCTCGGCCGTCTCTGGTACGCTCACCTTGCCCGCCTACGGAGTTCGCGTCCTGAAAAGCAAGGCTCGCGGATAACGCCCTAAAAACAAAGCGCGGAGGCATTAGCCTCCGCGCTTCGCTTCATCCAGTTGAGCGTCAATCTAATCCAGCTTCTCAGCTTCGATACCGATGTTCTTCTCGCCCGCAGCCTTCTTTTCGAGGTACTTCTTCACCCACGCCTCGAAAGTCTTACCCGCAGCCGTGTCGCGGCCGGTAAAAGCCAGTGCTGCGATATCTCCGTAAGGAATGGTCAGCTTCGTGCGCTCCGTCGACGGAATAATCCGCACAGCCGAGTTCTGCAGATTGGTGCCGGTCCGCCGGTCAAAGATATAGCCGTTCACCTGCTGGCCGCTCTTGAGCGTGAGCGTGACGTCGCCGCGATAATCGAAGGCCTTTTCCAGGGCTTCGAAGGTCTCGGCGTCAGAGGCGAGCGACGGAATCCAGCCTTCCAGATTCTCGCGCTCGCGTCCGGCGATGTGTTCGATCTCGTCAGCGCTCTGCTGACGAAGTTGCTCGATGCGCAGATGCTCCTGCTGTTCGGTCGCCATGTTAGTCTCCAGCCACCGTTTCGAGTGAGTGCTTCGTCTTCGCTGCTTCGATCTGCACCAGTGGATGCGACGCGGCCGGCTTCCACTCGTTCAGCAGCTTCTGCGCTTCGGCATCGGGATAGAGCGACGGGAACATGTACTTCTTCGCCGTCTCCCAGAAGCCCTTCAGAGAGCCGAAGTTGTAATCGACCGCTGATGCTTCGTGACCGGAGTGCACCATGCAGTTCGCGCACTGGGGATTGCCGCTCTTCGCACCGTAGTTCTCCCACTTGGTCGAATCCAGCATCTCCTGGAAGGTATCGGCGTAGCCGTCCTGCAGCAGGTAGCAGGGCTTCTGCCAGCCAAAGATGGAGAAGGTCGGCATGCCCCAGGGCGTGCATTCAAAGTTCTGCTTACCCATCAGGAACTCAGAGAAGAGCGGATGGGTGTTGAACTGCCAGCTCTTCTTACGGTTCGAGAGGATCGCGCGGAAGAGCTTGCGCGACCGGGCCTTGCCGAGGAAATGATTCTGGTCCGGCGCCTTTTCGTAGGTGTAGCCAGGCGAGACCATCATGCTCTCGACGCCAGCGGCCATCAACTCATCGAAGTGCGCGCGCACCGAGTTCGGATCCGCGCCGTCGAAAAGAGTGGTGTTGGTGGTTACGCGGAAACCCGCAGCAACGGCGGCGCGAACGCCTTCCATCGCCATATCGTGACCGCCCTCGCGGCAGACCGCGAAGTCGTGATGCTCCTTCTGCCCATCCACGTGGACAGAGAAGGAGAGATACTTGCTCGGCTTGAACAGATGAAGCTTTTCTTTCAGAAGCAGCGCGTTCGTGCACATGTACACGTACTTCTTGCGCGCCACCAGGCCGGCTACAATCTCCGGCATCTTGGGGTGGAGCAAGGGTTCGCCGCCGGGAATCGAAACCATCGGCGCGCCGCACTCTTCCACCGCCTTGAAGCACTCTTCCGGCGTCAGCTCAGCCTTGAGAATGTGCGCCGGGTACTGGATCTTTCCGCAGCCCGCGCAGGCCAGGTTGCAGCGGAACAGCGGCTCGAGCATGAGCACGAGCGGATACCGCTTGCGTCCGCTGAGCTTCTGCTTCAGCACATACGATGCAACCGTCCATGCCTGTGAAATCGGTACGCCCATCGTTCTCCCCTGAATCTGATAACTGATCTGAAGTTCAGATCGAATACTGAAATCGAATCTCTTTTACTGACTGCGAGCGAAAAACTCAATCGCCCTTTTCCAGCGCCCGCTTATAGTTTGTCAACGCGAGCAGCGGGAAGTAGTTCCGGTACAAGTGATACGCAAGATAGAAGACCCGCGGGAACCCTGTGCCGGTGTAAATCGCCTGCCGCTGTGCGCCTTCACCGAGACTCTCATCCCATGAACCGTCTTCCTGCTGATGCGCGAGGATCCACTTGATGCCCTTGGCCACAGAATCGCTGCGCTTGTCTCCGGCCGCGAGCAGACCCAGGATCGCCCAGGCCGTCTGTGAGGGCGTGCTGACACCGACGCCGCGCGCCGAAGGATCGTCGTAGCTGCCGCAGCTTTCGCCCCAGCCGCCGTCGGCGTTCTGCACCGAGCGAATCCACTCCGCCGCCTGCTGTACCTGCGGCTCATGGTTCCACACGCCGATGGCCTCAAGGCCACGCAGCACCAGGAAGGTGCCGTACAGATAGTTCACACCCCAGCGGCCGAACCAGCTTCCATCCGGCTCCTGCTCGTCATAGATGAACTTGATCGCCTTCTCGATGCGCTTATCCTTGCGCGTGTATCCGTAGGCAGCCAGCATCTCGAGCATGCGTCCGGTGATATCCACCGTCGGCGGGTCCAGCATCGCGTTGTGGTCGGCAAATGGGATGTACTGGAAGATCATCTTCGTGTTGTCTTTGTCGAAGCTCGCCCAGCCGCCGTTTTTGCACTGCATGCCGAAGAGCCATTCAATGGCGCGCTGCGCCACGTCGTACTGATAACGTTCCCGGGGGTTATCGACCTTGCTCAGCGCAAGCAGAACCTGCGCAGAATCATCGGTATCCGGGTAAAACTCGTTGTTGAACTCGAAGTACCATCCGCCCGGCTCCACGCCCCGGACCTTGACCGCCCAGTCGCCCTTATGACGAACTTCCTTAGCCAACATCCAGTCGACGGCCTTGAGCAGACGGGAATCGTTGCGCGAAACTCCAGCCTCACCCAGCGCATAGACGGCCTGCGCCGTATCCCAGACCGGGGACACGCATGGCTGCATGCGGAAGGTCGGTTCGGCATAGTCCGGAGTGCCATTTGGCGCATCGATACCCAGCTTTTCGAATTCGTCCATCGCCCGGATCACCTGCGGATCGTCGAGCGAATAGCCGAGGCAGCGCATCGCGATGACCGAGTTCAGAATGCCTGGATAGATAGCTCCCAGACCGTCCGACATCTCCATGCGCTCGAGCATCCACTTTTCGGCCTTCTTCAGTGCGATCTTGCGCAGCGGCCGGATGTGAATCCGCTCCATCCAGTGGGTCACCCGGTCGCAGACCAGGAAGAAATTCCGCCAGCTGACCAGTTTCTTACAGTCGAACTTCAGGCGCAGATCAGCATTCTCGCGGCCGCCGACGAAGAGTTCATCGATCCCCTGCTCCGGAGAGAGCTTCTTGAACGGCTTCTTCGCATACGCGATCGAAAGCGGCACCAGGATGGCCCGCGACCACGATGAGATCTCGTACAGGTTGAAGTAAAACCAGTTCGGAAACAGCACGATCTCCGGCGGAATGGCCGGAACCGCGTCATAGTCATACTGGCCGAGACCGCAGAGATAGATCTTGGTAAAGGTGTTGCACTCGGTCACGCCGCCGTTGGCGAGAATCCACTCCCGCGCCTTCGCCATCGCCGGATGATCGGGGCTCATGCCCATGAGCTTGCCGGCAAAGTAACCCTTCACCGAAAGGCTGATATTCGACGGTCCGCCGGGATAGTTCGACCAGCCGCCGTCCACATTCTGAAAGCGGAAGATCTCCGTGAGCGCGCGCTGCATCTTGCCGGCGTCGCCGGTACCCAGCAGCACATGCGCAAAGATATAGTCCGCCTCGAGCATCGAGTCGGCTTCCAGCTCGCCGCACCAGAACCCTTCCGGATCCTGCTGCGAAAAGATGAAGTCGCGCGATTTCTCCGCGGCTGACTCCACATCCGTCAGGTCGGCATCAATACGCCCAAAACGAACCCTGCCCGCGGCAGGGTTCGTGGCGGATGCTGTACCTTTCGTCTGTGTCTCCACCCCTCGTGACTGATTTCCCCTGGCGGGGTCGGGGTTCTCGGGAGCTCCGGATTGGGAATATTCGAATCGTGTACTCATTCTGTCCGAGTCGCCGGCCTGACGTGCTCCGGCTGCTGCTCTGCTTACGGTTAGACCGCTGCCGAGGTTCCACCGGGAGCTGCCTGGATCGCCTGAACGATCTCCGGCGGCAGACCGAACCGCACGTTCTCCGGCATGACTTCGACTTCTTCGACCGAACCGTAGCCGCGCTCCTGCAGATAAGCGACCACGTCCTCCACCAGGACCTCAGGAGCCGAAGCGCCCGCAGTCACGGCAACCGTCGAGATACCGTCCAGCCATGCAGGATCGATGGCCTTCGAGTTCTCAATCAGATAGCCGTTGGTGCCCAGATTCTTTGAAACTTCGACCAGGCGGTTGGAGTTCGAGCTGTTCTGCGAACCCACCACCAGCACCAGGTCGGCGTTATGAGCAACATTCTTCACCGCCGTCTGGCGGTTTTCGGTCGCGTAGCAGATATCCTGCGAATGCGGACCGGCGATATTCGGGAACTTCTCCTTGAGGGCCTGGATGATGTCCCGCGCCTCGTCAAGCGAGAGCGTCGTCTGGGTCAGGTAAGCCACCCGGTTCGGATCGGGAACCTGGAGCGCCTGCACCTCTTCGACATTCGAGACGATCTGGGTCACGTCGGGCGCCTCGCCCATCGTGCCTTCGATCTCATCATGGTCGCGATGGCCGACGAGCACCAGCGAGTAGCCCTGCTTGGCGAACTTGATGGCCTCGACGTGGACCTTCGTGACCAGCGGGCAGGTCGCGTCGATCACCTTGAGCTTGCGGTCCTTTGAGTGCTGGCGCACGGCCGGCGAAACGCCGTGGGCCGAATAGATCACGCGCTTGCCTTCAGGAACCTGATCGATGTCATCGACGAAGATCGCGCCCTTCTCCGCCAGCTCATTCACAACAAAGCGGTTATGGACAATCTCCTTGCGAACGTAGATCGGAGCGCCGAAGGTTTCCAGCGCAATCTTGACGATATCGATCGCACGCACAACGCCGGCACAGAAACCGCGCGGCTTGAGCAGGAGAACACGCTTGTCGTTCGAAGGACCGTCGGTCGCGAGACCGGAGGGCGTAAGGGTATCAACACTGGTGGCTGTCACATCTCTTAGTATACCGTTCTGCGAAAAAACGGGACAGTGGCAAACCGTTCTAACCTATGGAAATGGTTGCCTACGAAGGAACCGATCCAGGTGCCCGGGCGTTAAATTTCTGTTGCACCCGCACGGGGCTGATGCCATCCTTATCGCCACCATGCTCAGCAAAAAGATCGGCACACTCGGATTTCTTCGGTTTTTCGTCGGAACCTCGGCCCTGCTCGTCCTGACGGCCGTATTTCTTCCCGCGCACGCCAGCTTTCGCAATTTTCTGATCGGCCTTGCCGGCGGCTTTCTCGTCGCCTGCACGGCCCTGCTCTTCAACCTGGACTCCGTGGTCTCGAAGGATGACCTCCGCGAGCAGGAAGCTGGAATCCAGACGCTGCGGCTGCGCTGAGCGGGCAATGATCGCAAAGAAAATCGCTCCTCTCATCTTTCTGCGCTCGGCCGTGGGCGTTTGCATCATCCTGCTTTTGTTCGCAGCCTTCGGGCATTTCAAAGAGAACGGCCGCGGTCTCCTGATCGGCGGAGCCGTAGGCCTGTTGATTGGCGTTTTGGCTCAGCTCTTCGTCGACGACCTAAAGCTGACAATCGGTAAAGAGTCAGGGATCCAGTAAACGAGCATCGCATCCCTGACTCAAGCAGATTCTGAGCCTAAGTTCTGCCCATCAGTTCCCAGCCGCCGGCCCGACCCACTTCTGGCCATTATGTCCAGCCGCCCACATGGCAGCGCCAATTTGATCGAACAGCCCCATCCGGTCGTCTCCCACCCGGTAGAGATCGAAGTGCGTACGTCCTTCGATGAACCGAAATTCTGCGTCGCCTCCCAGCTTCGTCAGAACCGCATCGAGCCGGTGCGCCGCGCCATCCAGATAAAACGTGTCCGCCGTGCCCACGTAAAGGTGAATCTTGCCCTTCACCGCCGGGCCTCGGTTTGACCAGTCTGTCTCGAGGGTGTGCGCCAGATCGTAGTGAGCGCCCCAATACGCAACCACCTCGGGGTTCACCGCACCGGTCTCCCGATCGAACATCGGAATGGGGCGCCCGTCGGCTCCCCGAGGCGAGAAGACCCACTCGAACGATCCGATCTGGCCACCGTAATCGCCCAACACTCGCTCCAGCCTGGCAAAGCCCTCAAACGTACCGACAACCTTCCCGTTCATGCGGACCAGTGGATAGAGAGAGCCATCCGGACGGTGGTAGACGTTCGCGCCCGGCGCATAGAGATCCACGCCGGTAAAGTCATGAAAGTCGCTCGGATCGGGCGAGGTCGACCACGTTCCACCGAAAACATTGGGATAGTTGACCTGTAACTGAAGGGTCGCCCAGCCTCCGGACGAGTGCCCGTTCAGGAAGCGTCCCTTCACGGTCCCCACCATGCGGTACTTCGACTCAAGGTTGGGGATGAATTCCGTGGTCAGCGCCGTACCCCAGGGGCCGTTGTTCGCCGAATCGGCAAACTCGTGCGTGCCCGTCGCCCACGACTCGTCGAGCATCACCCAGATCATCGGCGGCATCTTGCCCTCGGCCATGCGCCGATAGATCATGCCGCCAGTTGACTTTGCATAGGCCAGGCCGCCGGTAAAGCCGTGGGTCCAGTAGGCCGCGAGGTAGCGGTCGTTCGGATGCTCCGCATAGCCCGGTGGCAGAATCACCCACGCGCGCATATGCACCGGCCAGCCGAAGAACCGGGTGAGCGCAGGGCTCACAAAGTCCTCAAGATGCGCAGCCTTCTCGGCAGTTTCATTCGCAGCATCCACGTTACGAGGAGCCGGCTTCTCCGCGGTCGCATTCCCGTTCAGGATCAGCTCCGGTTCGGCTCCGATGCCTGGCGTCCAGCCGCGCAGCGGTGTCACCGCGCTGACCAGGTCGCCGTCGCCGCGCCCCGAGTACGCATACGTGTGCCTGGTGTCGAGAACCGCCTGCACCTGGTAATCCCCTGCTTTGAGCGTCGAAAATCCTGCCGGGTAGACCACGTCATCCGTGTCGACCTCAACCTGTGCTCCGGGTTTCAGATCGGCGACCTCTTTTGCGGCCACATAGACAGGCTTCGGTGCAAACGGATCGTCGTCGACCTCCTTCGCGCCCTCACCTTCTGTCAGAAAGATGAGCAGACGCCCGGATACCGGGGCGGCGGAAGCTTCTTTGCCGAGGGTGACGCTGAAAAAGGTGTGAGGACCGGCCGCGGCATGCGCGGAAAAGGTGGGAAGGAGGAAAAGAAAGGCGGAAAAAGCAGTCGAAAGAAGGCGAGCAGGCGCACGGTGCATAACCTGCAAATTCTACGGCAAAGGGAGTAGTCCCCCACCCGGCATTACAGAAATATGGGATATCCGGGTGGCCCCGATACGACTCCATCGGGACCACCCGGGCGTGTTCTTTTAGACCGGCGGCGTATTGCGCTCGGTGAACTGGCGCTGATGCCAATAGGGGTAGATCGGCGTGACCTCGCTGGCCGCATCGAGACGCGCGACCTGCTCATCCGTGAGCTTGAAATCCGCAGTGACGAGGTTCTGCTTAAGCTGCTCCTCATTGCGCGCGCCGATGATGACGCTCGACACCGTGGGACGATGCAGAACCCAGTTCAGCGCGATCTGCGGCACCGAGCGGCCGGTCTCCTTCGCGATCTCATCGAGCACATCCACGACCTTGTAGAGGTGCTCATCCGGGACCGGAGGTCCGTTCTGCGCTGTCAGCGGCAGGCGGCTGCCCTCCGGGATCGGTTGCCCGCGGCGAATCTTGCCTGTCAAACGGCCCCATCCTAGCGGGCTCCAGACCAGCGTACCGACCTTCTGATCGAGACCGAGCGGCATCAGCTCCCACTCAAACTCGCGGCCCACCAGCGAGTAATAGGACTGCTGCGCGACATACCGCGCCCAGCCATAGCGCTCGGAGATGGCCAGCGACTTCATCAGGTGCCAGCCGGAATAGTTCGAGCAGGCGATATACCGGATCTTGCCCGCCTGAACCAGGCCGTTCAGGGTGTCCAGCGTCTCTTCGATCGGCGTGAACGAGTCGACCTCGTGCATGTGATAGATGTCGATGTGGTCAATCTTCAGCCGCTTCAGGCTCGCGTCCACGGCGTTGAGAATATGCCAGCGCGAAGAGCCGACGTCGTTGATCCCGTTCCCCAGACGATAGGTCGCCTTGGTTGAGACCAGCAGCTGGTTCCGTTTCCCCTTGATTGCCTCGCCAAGAACCTCCTCGGCCAGCCCGTCCGAATACACATCCGCTACATCAAAAAGATTGATCCCCGCTTCGAGACAGATATCGACCAGTCGCGACGCCTCACTTGCGCCCGTCTGTCCCCATGCGCGAAAAAATTCGGTTGAACCACCAAAGGTCGCTGCGCCGAAGCTGAGCGCGGAAACCTTCAGACCGGAATGGCCAAGCAGTCTGTATTCCATGCCTCAATGGATGCGGCATCGCGCATCTGGATTCCTGTATCGCGCACATTCCTTACACTCTGCGGGGTGCGCGCCTTGCAGCCGCGCTGGTCCCTTGCGTATAGTTCGACCAAGATCAGTCCTTCTTCTTACAGGAGTGTCCATGCCCCCGTCCGACGCAACAGGCGCCGCCTCAATTGGCAAGTCCGTTCAGATTCGTGGTGAAGTGAAAGGCAGCGAAGACCTTCTGGTTGACGGCCTGGTCGAAGGCACCATCACGCTCACCGAGAGCCGTCTCACCATCGGCCCCAACGCGCGCGTCAAGGCAAACGTCTCGGCCCGCGACGTAGTCATTCTCGGCACCCTGGTCGGCGATATCGCCGCCACCGGCCGCGTGGAACTTCGCTCCGGAGCGAACATTCTTGGCGACGTGAAGGCTGCACGCCTCTCGATCGAAGAGAATGCGATCTTCTCCGGCAAGGTCGACCTGGTGCAGAATGCCGCTCCCGCCGCGGCGGCCGCAGCCCCCACCAGCACCGTCAGCGCATCCTGATTCGGAGAGCGTTGCTGCACGCACCGCTCACGGTTCCAGATTCCGAACTCCAGAAAGCCTGGAGCCTGTTTTGAATTTCGCACAGCAATAAGCGTCAGCAGATTCACGACAGGCTCCATGGAACGAGGTAAGGTAAGCACGCGTGCTTCGCAGCTTCTTCAAGCGAGACCAGGAGCCTGAGCGCAACAGTCCGACTGTGCTCTCAGGCCCGCGTATCCCCCGCCATTCGAGCGCATGGTCAGCCATGCTCAAGCACCTCAAGGAAGAGGAAAGCCTGCGCGTGCTCGACATCGGGCCCACCTCCCCGCAGAACATCAACTTCGTTACTGGCCTCGGTCACAGCATTTACATGGGTGACGTGGTGCATGAATCGTTGACCGGGGCTCCGGACGGCTCGTGGCTTCTGCCCCCGGAAGAAGAAGGTGGCAAACCGCGTTTCAACGTCGAAGGCTTTTTCGAGCAGAACCTGAACTTCGGCGGGCGCCAGTTCGATGTCGTGCTGCTCTGGACCACGCTCGACTATATCCCCGAAGGCCTGATCGAACCGCTGGTAGCGCATCTGCATTCCGCAGTCTCGAAGGGTGGCCGCATCCTCGCGCTCTTCCACAGCAAGATGGCCGGCGCTACAGCCTACTGCCGCTATCACCTGACCGATAACGACACCATCGAGATGCAGGAGACCGAACCGCATCCGATCCAGCGCGTCTACACCAATCGCAGCATCGAGAAGCTCTTCAGCAAGTTCAGCAACTATCGCTTCTTTCTGGCGAAGGACAACCTGTACGAGGTCATCATTACGCGCTGAAGCGCCCTCGGATCACATTGTTCATCCGCTGCGGCTGTGGTCTTTGTCCCTCCACGGAGCGCTTCTGCGCTTCCTCCTCCGTAGTGAAAAGTTCTCCCTGCACCGGAGCCTGTGTCGTCGAAGATGCGGGCCCGGTGTCTCGCGTCAGCAACGCGTCTGTCAATCTGCGGCCTAACCCATGCTTTTGCGTCACCACCCGCACCAGCTCCCGCATTCTCTGTTGGTAGGCCTCCGAGGTGAAGGCGTCTCTAGCGTAACGGCGCTCATAGCTGGGCAACAGTTGCGGAAAGTGCTCCTTCACAAAATCGAGAAACGTGGCCTTCGAGCAGGGCTTGAGAAAAAGCGGCTGTGCGGCGAAGAAGCTCGCATCCGCCTCCTTGGCGCGTCGTGCGACACCTTCCATTGCAGACAGGTTGTCGGTGATCCCTGGCAGCAGCGGTGAACACAGCACACCCGCGCGCAGCCGCGCCTCACGCAGTCTCCGCACAGTCTGGAAACGCAGATCCGGTCGCGGTGCGCGTGGCTCCAGGATGCGAGCCAGCTTCGCATCTGCCGTAGTGATCGTGAGATGAATCACCAGCTCGTGCCTACACGCAATCTCTGTCAGGAGATCGATGTCACGCTCGATCAGCGTCGACTTCGTGACAATCCCCAGACGAAGGCCGCGCCGCTTTGCGAAGACCTCGAGGATTCCGCGAGTCGCGCGCGCACGACGCTCGATCGGCTGGTAAGGATCGGTCGCGGTACCAAGCGCGACTTCCTCTCCCGGATGAAGCTTTGCAATCTCCTGCTCCAGCAGCCAGCGCGAGTTCTCCTTGATAAAGATCTTTCGCTCGAAGTCCGCCGGGTCGCGGAGTTCGAGGAACTCGTGCGTGTAGCGCGCATAGCAGTAGCGGCAGGCAAACTCGCAGCCGCGATACGGATTGATGCTCTTCGCAAACCACAGTCCGCGCCTGGAGACAGAGTTATTGAGCAGCGAGCGCACAGGCAGCGTACGAAATTCGATCTCATGCCCCTCGCCTGCCTCTTCCCCCATCGCCGCCAGCCGTGCAATCCCGGTCAGTTTGCCAGGAGTAGCTTGCGCAGAATCCTCTCTCCCACCGCAGCCGGAGTTGTTGGAATTGAGGATCGGAAACAGCGTACCGATTTTCGCTTTTTCTTCGCTCATGCGAAGACATTACTCCCAGCGCCTGTCGGCGTCAACGGAGAATTTATGCTGTGCTCAGGGCCTCTTGTCCCGCTCGTGCAGAATCCGCCTACTTCCCTGTCGCATCCCATGGCAGGTAGGGCCTTCTACCTCGTTTACCGGCATTTACCTCAGCCACTCTTCGCAAGTGGTATACCCCTCAAGAGACACCTCAAGGAGCATTCACAATCATGGCCGACTTCAAGGGCACCTCCATCACCTGGCTGGGCCACGCGTCCGTACTCATCACGACCGCCCAGGGAACCCAGATCCTCATCGACCCTTTCTTCGCCCATAGCCCCACGTTCCCCAAAGGCTACAAGCTTCCTGAGAAGCTCGACCTGCTGGCGCTGACGCACGGCCACTCCGACCACATTGCCGATGCAGAGCCGGTCGCCAAAGAACACAAGCCGCAGGTTGTGGGCATGGTGGAACTCGTCGGCTGGCTGGCCTCAAAGGGTGTCGAAAACACCGTCGGCATGAACCTCGGCGGCACGTATCGCTACAAGGACGTGGCAATCACGCTGGTCGATGCCAAGCACAGCTCGTCCATTCAGGACGGCGATGAGACCATCTATGCCGGCGTCGCCTCCGGCATTGTCTTCACGATCGAGAATGGCCCGGTGATCTATCACGCCGGCGACACATCGCTTTTCTCCGATCTCAAGCTCATCGGCGAACTCTATCGGCCTGAGATCGGCCTGCTGCCTATCGGCGATCACTACACCATGGGACCGAAGGAAGCCGCCATTGCAGCCAGCTATCTCGGGCTGAAGGCGGTTATCCCGATTCACTGGGGTACATTCCCCGCGCTGACGGGCACGCCTGAAGCGCTCAAGCAGCATCTGGCGTCAGGAATCAGGGCCATTACCCTCGCGCCCGGCGAGACGGCAAAGTAAGTAACGTTTCCACATAAGGCAAAAGGCCCGACCGCCAATGGTCGGGCCCTTCACTTTCTAAGTTCGCAAAACTATCTCCTGACAGCCTGCTTCTTTCTAGCTGTGGTTTTCTTCGCCGCGCTCCGTCGCGGCCTGCCCGGGGCAACCTTCTTCTTTGTCGCGCTAGCCTTGGCCTTCGGGAATTCCACAGATACGGTTGACTTACGCCGGCCGCGTGGGCGACTTGCCCAGCCACTTAGAAGAACCTTGGCCTGCTGTAGAACCGAGATCTGTTGGTCGAGTTCCCGGAGAATCGTCTGAATCTGCACCTGCCCTCCGATCTATTTCTTAGTAAAACCTTTGAGTAGAGGCAATAACTGAAAACACCGCATGATAAATAAATAAAACGATTTAAAGTACTGCGAAAGCATACCCGCGCTGGCGTACTTTGCCAAGGCCGAAGATAGTTACGTTACTCATTTCAGGACATTATCTGCCTAAAGTGGACACTAAAGCAGACTGAACCTTTGCCCAGTACCAGGTCTCTTTTGAGATAACGAATATTTACTCTTCCTGCCCTGGGCTGGATATGGAACGGGAAGAGCGTGGGGCTGGTATGGAATAG